>NZ_DASWOM010000107.1:0-80799 GCF_036398755.1 Acerihabitans sp.
ATGGCTAAAGGTGTTCGCGAGAAGATCAAGCTGGTTTCTTCTGCTGGTACTGGTCACTACTATACCACTACGAAGAATAAACGTACCAAACCGGAAAAGTTGGAATTGAAAAAATTCGATCCGGTTGTACGCCAGCACGTACTGTACAAAGAAGCTAAAATCAAATAATTTTAGCGGCTTGCAAAAAACCCGGCCTCGGCTGGGTTTTTTTATGACGTATGAAAAACAACGGGTGACATATGCCAGAACTCCCCGAAGTGGAAACCAGCCGGCGCGGCATAGAGCCTTGGGTCGCCGGCCAGCATATCGTCCGGGCGGAGGTACGCAACGCGCGCCTGCGCTGGCCGGTATCCGACGAAATCATCGCCCTGCGCGATCGTTTGGTCATCAGCGTGCAGCGGCGGGCCAAATACCTGCTGCTGGAGCTAGGCGACGGCTGGATCATCATCCATTTGGGCATGTCGGGCAGCCTGCGGGTCTTGCCGCGGCCGGCGCCGCCGGAAAAGCACGATCATGTGGATCTGCTGATGAGCAATGGCTGCACCATCCGCTATACCGACCCCAGGCGTTTCGGCGCCTGGCTGTGGAGCGCCGATCTGGCCACCAGCCGCGTGCTGGCGCATCTGGGGCCGGAGCCGCTAGGCGATGAATTTAACGGCCGCTGGCTGTTCGACAAGTCGCGCAATAAACGTACCCTGGTCAAACCCTGGCTGATGGATAACAAACTGGTGGTGGGCGTGGGTAATATCTATGCCAGCGAGTCCCTGTTTGTGGCGGGGATCCTGCCTGGGCGGCCCGCCGGTACGCTGACCGTGGCCGAGGCCAACCTGCTGGCCGAAACCATTAAGGCGGTATTGCTGCGTTCTATCGCGAAAGGAGGCACCACGCTGCGCGATTTTATGCAATCGGACGGCAAACCCGGTTATTTTGTGCAGGAGCTGCAGGTCTATGGCCGCGGCGGCGAAAACTGCCGGGTATGTGGAACGCCGATTCAGACGGCGAAGCATGGTCAGCGCAGCACGTTCTTTTGTCCCCGCTGCCAGCATTGAATCAGGGGTGCAGGCGCGCTTTGACTTCCCGCGCAATCGGATCCGGCAGGAAATGATCGACATCGCCGCCGTGCAGCGCCACCTCTTTCACCAGCGTCGATGAGATATAAGACCACTCCTGGGCCGGCATCAGAAACACGCTTTCCAGTTCCGGCATCAGGTGCTGGTTCATCCTGGCCAGCTGCATTTCATACTCGAAGTCCGACACCGCGCGCAGTCCCCGCACCAGGATATTGGCCTGCCGCTGATGGGCAAAGTTGGCCATCAGATCGCTAAAACCCGTTACCTCCACGTTGTGCAGATGGCCGGTGACCTGCCTTGCCAGCGCGACGCGTTCATCCAGGGTAAACAAGGGCTTTTTGCTTGGGCTGTGGGCAATGGCCAGGATGACCTGGTCAAACATTTTCGCGGCGCGGGTGACCAAATCGAGATGGCCGTTGGTAAGGGGATCAAAGGTGCCCGGATAAATGGCTTTGGTGGTCATCAGGCGTCTCTCTTATTAGCGCGGCGAAGCGCCCACAGGGCGGCATATTTATTAAATGTATACTGCGCGTTGACCATTGCCAGCAATAACCCCTGCTTGCCGTCAAGAAAACCGGCGCGCAGCAGCCAGGTCTTGATAAACGCGCCGAGCGTATGGCCGATGATGGCGAGGTAGCCGCAGTCTTTATTTTGCCGGTGGCGTTCAAGCGCCCAGGCTTCGGCATATTGCAACTGCTTGCGTTGGAAGGCCACCAGATCGCGGCAGGTCAGGTGTTGCAGGCAGCCGTTAAGATTGACCACCCGCGCCCGCCGGATCTCCAGGGATTCATGCACCGGATTATCATTGTAGCGAAACAGTTCGCGCGCATACAGGCGCACCACCCGATCCGGATACCAGCCGCTGTGGCGCATAAAGCGGCCGAGAAACAGATTGGAGCGCGCGCAGCTGTAGACGGTATCCGGCAGGGGGGGCAGGCGGGCTATCTGTTCAATCGCGCGCCTGAGCTCGGGCGTCACCCGCTCATCGGCGTCCAGCATCAGGATAAAATCGCCGGTGGCGTACTCCTGCGCCCGCTGGCGCTGTTTGCCGAAACCCGGCCACCCCTCGCTCTCAAACACCCTGGCGCCGGCCTGTAACGCGATTTGGCGCGTGAGATCGGTGCTGGATGAATCCAAGACGACTATCTCGTCCGCCCATTGCACCGACGCCAGGCAGTCCGGCAGCAGCTCGGCTTCGTTATGGGTGATAAGCACCACCGACAGACGCGTTCCCGACGGCATTTATTGACTCCGCTGTGGCAGGTAAGGCTCCAGCAAGTGTAGCAGCCGCTGCAGCGCGCCTTGGTTTTGGTGCAGTACCTCCACCGCGTGGCGGCCGTAATACAGGCGATAATCTTCGTCGGTCAGCAGGGTAGTGACTTCCTTGACAAGCGAAGGCATGTCGGTGACGGTAATCAATCCCCCGGCTTCGGCAAGCTTGCTGCAAATGTCCTTGAAATTGATGGTATAGGGTCCCATCAGCACCGGGATGGCATGGGCCGCCGCCTCCAGCGGATTATGGCCGCCGCGCTCGACCAGGCTGCCGCCGACAAAAGCCAGATCGGCAATGCCGTAAAGCAGCATCAGCTCGCCCATGGTATCGCCGATCACCACCTGCGTATCATGCGCCGGGATATCGCCGGAGCTGCGTAATATTGAGGTGAAACCGGCCTTGTCGGTCATGTCCCGCGCCACCGGGAAGCGTTCCGGATGGCGTGGAACCAGGATCAGCAGCAAATCGGGAAAGACGGCCAGCAGCTGACGATGGGCCTGTAGCAGGATGGTCTCCTCGCCTTCGTGGGTGCTGGTGGCAATCCATACCGGGCGGCGTGATGCCCACTGGCGCCGCAGCGTCAGCGCCCGCGCCGCCAGTTCCGGGGTCACGGAGATATCGAATTTCAGGCTGCCGGTAACGGCCAGCTGGCTGCGTTTAAGCCCAAGCTCCAGAAAACGTTCGCCGTCCTCTTGGTTTTGCGCGGCGATGAGCGTTATCCGCCCCATGATCCGGGCGATAAACGTGCTGAATTTCTTGTAACCGGCGGCGGAACGGGCGGATAAACGCGCGTTGGCCACCACCAGGGGGATTTTTCGTTTGTACAGGGCCTTGATCAGGTTGGGCCAAAGTTCGGTTTCCATCACGATAACCAGCTTGGGATTCACATGGTTAAGGAAGCGATTCATGGCTCCCGGCAGATCGTAGGGCAAATAAACGTGATGCACATCTTTGCCGAAGGCGGATTGGACGCGCTCCGATCCGGTCGGCGTCATGGTGGTGACGGTAATGGGCAAAAAAGGATAACGGTGGCGCAGGGCGCGGACCAAAGGAATGGCCGCCAGGGTTTCACCGACTGATACCGAGTGCAGCATAATGCCGCCGGGTTTCACCTTGCCCTGGCAGTATCCGTAGCGTTCCGCCCACCGGCGACGGTATGCCGGCGCCTTGCGGCTGCGCCATAATAACCGGATCCATATCAGCGGCTGGATGAGATAGATGAGTATGTTATAGATCATTATAGTTAGCTATAGTAAGGCACCGCGGCTGGTGTGAAGAGTTAATGTTTAACGAAATTCTTGAAAACGCTTTTAAGCGCGTCCATGCTAACAGATAAGTTGTTTTCCCACAGTATATCAGGTGTTTTTATACGGATAACAATTGGGTGTATAGCCCGGTCAACTGCTGGGAAAGACGCAAGGGAGTACAGTCTTTCACCCGCTCGCGTGCCGCCATGCCCATGGCGGGCTGCAACGGACGCGGTGATATGGCATCGACAAACTCCGCCAGCATGCCGATATCCAGCGCGTCGCAGACAAAACCTTCCTTACCGTTCTCGATAAACTCAGCCCCGCCGCAGCGCTCGCTGGTGATAACCGGCAGTCCGCAGGCCATGGCTTCCAGTATCACATTGGGGAACGGATCGTACAAGGTAGGTAAAATCAAACCGTCAGCGCCATGATAAAAGGCTAACACGTCCTTTTGCACCCCGACAAAACGGATGCGCCGCAGGCAGCCCAAACCCTGGGCAAAGGCACGGTACTTATCCTGGTGTTTATCCTGGCCGACCACGATCAAATAACAATCGCTGGCGGCGATGGCGGCGATGGCCGCTCTCAGGCCTTTGCGCTCAAATCCGGAACCGACGTAGATCAGGGCGCGGGCCTGTTCGGGTATGGCCATGTGCTCCCTGGCCCGCCGGCGCTGTTCCGGCGCGGCGGGATAAAAACGCGTGGAATCGATAGCGTTATAAATCAAGGCAAATTTTTCTTCCGGCACCTGATAACAACGGATAATGTCGTTTTTTACCATCAGGGAATTGCAAATGATCTTTTTTAACTCAGGCGCGTGGAACAGGGCTTCTTCCGCCGCCAGCACATAACGATGATAGCCGCTGAATGAGGTCAGCCATTGCTGATAAGCCGGGATAATCCGCGCCCGCTGCTCCAGCCAGACCCGATGCACGCCGTCGCCGGCGCGGAACACGTCGCAGCCGGCGATCCGCTCGTGGCTTTGCACCAGATCAAAATGTTCCTGTTGCCAGCAGCGCCTGGCGGCGTGGGCAAACCCACGCTCGCGGGATACCCGGCCCCATTTGGCCGGATTGCAGATATGCACATGCCAGTCGGGCCGGGGTTCGCCCGACCATTGCCGGGTAAGGATATTCAGCTCCAGCCCGGAGTTATCCAGAGCGTCGAGCGCCCGGGTGATAAAACGCTCCGCGCCGCCGTCGGGCCGGTACTTTTGCCGGACAATCGCCAGCCTGGTTTTTTTCATCATGCCTGCTTAAGGTGCGGTTGATAAATAACGCCGCGCGGCGTCCAATACCCTGTCGACGGGAATGGCGTCGAGATAACGTTGCCGGGTGCGGGTATCAATGGCGTCAGGCCGCGGAATCTCGGCGAAATCGCCGGCCCAGATCACGGTGCTGTTATCACTCCAGGGCCGCCAATGTTGCAGCTTGGTCGGGCCGAACAAGGCGACACAGGGCGTATCGAGCGCCGCGGCCATGTGCATCGGCGCCGAGTCGACGCCGATAAACAGCCTGGCATGGTCGATAAGCGCCGCCAGTTGGGTCAGGGTCAGCTCCCCTGCCAGGGAGATAACCTGGGGATTATGGCAAAGGGATTGAATATGCGTGATCATATCGCACTCTTTTTTATCCGGCCCGGCGGTGAGGATTACCGTTAATCCCTGTGGCTGCAGGGCGTCAATCAGCTGCGCCATCTTGGCGTCGTCCCAGCATTTGTAGGTCCAGCGCGAGGTGGGCTGGATGACGATATATCCGCCGGTAACGGCGCGTTCGGTCAATAGACGCTGCCGACTGCTTTCATCATCGGGCGAGTAGTGCATCGAGGCGCGCCGGTCGGTAATGCCGATATTCAACGGCGCCAGAATGCTGAGGTTTTGCTCAACGGTATGCAGGACGCCATGGTTTTCGGTGGATACCAGGCTGGTATGCGCCTTGCGCCAGAAAAACGATTGCCGTTTTTGATAATTAAAGCCGATGCGTACCGGCGCCCCGCTTAACAATGTAATGGCGGCGCTACGCCACTGGTCGGCCAAATTGATCACCAGATCAAAATGGCGCGCGCGAATGTTTTTCAGCAACGCCAGTTCTTGTTTGAGCTGATATCGGATCCCCTGTTTTTTCCAGGTGCGATCGATGGCGTGGATAACCGATATCGCCGGATGATAGCGCAGTATGGCTTCGGTTTCCTTATACAGCAGGACATCGATTTCGCAATCCGGGTAATGCGCGCGCAGGGTATTGATAACCGGCGTGGTCAACAGCATATCGCCGTGATGGCGAAGTTTGATTAACAGAATTCTTTTAACCGGGGCGGGTGTAACGGCATGGCGAATGGACATGTTGGCACTGACCTATTGATATTCTGATAACTCAGACCATGAAATCACGCTTAAATTCAGCGCTCGCGCCACGCATAAATTCTGCGCAGCCACAGTAATAATTGATACCACTGTTTAATACCGCGGGCATTGCGGATCATACGCTTATGGGTTCCGCTGGCAAAGATATCATTAATCATGATTTGTCTGGCCGCCGGGTCAGGTTCGCGGCGCAGGGAATGACAAATGGATAGCGCCTCATGCGTGACCTGGTAGGCGAATTCGGGATACATTTTTATCTTGCCGCGATAACGCTCATTGATTTCTTCCAGACGTTGCGCAATCCGCAGGTAATGGCGCTGGTACTCAACGTTCTTCATGCCGGTTCTTTTGCGGTTGCTGATGGATTGATCGTGAATGTAATAGCGGTACAGCACCTCCTGGGTATAGCGCACCCGGCGGGCATTAAACATCAGCTCCGTGGTCCAGGGAATATCCTGGTGATGCAGGCCCGGCTCGAAGTCCAGGTTGAGCCGCCTGATTAATGCCAGACGATAGATCCCCAGCCAAACCACATGCAGGTAACGTTTGGTCGCCAGGGCTTTATGCAGCCAGGTCGGGCCGTCCAGCACGCCGGTGGATACCAGGCGATCCGTTGGGATGAGGGTTTTTATGCGCCTGGATCCCAGGAAAAAACGCTCGCCGTTACATTGGGCGACATCAAGATTATCTTGTTCGGCCATGTCCATCAGCGTCTGGTAAAGCGTGGGATACAGCAGATCGTCGGCATCGGGGAAGGTCACGTAGGCGCCGCGGGCCACGGCAAGGCCGGCATTGCGCGCGCGCGAGACGCCGCCGTTGGCCTGGTTGATAACGGTAATATGCCCATGGGCGCTGGCATACGCTTGGGCCAGGATTTGCGAACCGTCGGTTGAACCATCGTTAACGATGATAATTTCGATGTCTTGCAGCGTCTGGGCCAGCAGCGAGTCCATAAAAGCCGTAAACATCCCCCCGGCGTTATACAGGGGGATGATGACGCTCAGCTTGATGGGGGGAGGCATATTAGTGTTCATAAAATAAACTTTTCGGCCAAAGTGACGCTATACCCCCGGGCCGTATCGGCCGATAGCATGGATGTTTAAACCGCATTGGTGGTTTTTTCGGCGCTGTCCGACCGGCGGCTTGGCATGCCGGGTGCCGGCTCAACCTGGCGCAACAGCATTAAAAAACCCAGGACAAGCATGAAAAAATAGGGCGATTCACGGTTATAAAACTGACAGTCAACCTGGCTGAAGATAACCACGGGCAGCGACAGCAGCAAGAATGCCCCCGCGCCGGTAAACAGGACAAAAGGGTAGACCAGCAGGGCCAAAAACACCGCCAGCATCAAGACCGCGCCGACAATACCCTGTAATGACAGCGTATCCAGCAGATCGTTATGCATGTGAAATTGTACGTTATACAAGGCTTCCGGGTTTCCCGCTTCGTGCTGCTGGATATAGCGCGTGGCCAGCGCATTGCGGCTATCCACCGATTGCCCGAACGGATGCTGGCCAAAGCTGTACCAGGCGGATTTCCATAAGCTGAGCCGCGCGCCCAGCGAGGTGTTGTTTTGACCGTCCATGTATTGCTCCGCCTCTTGCTGCATAGCGTCCAGCCGGTCCAGGGCGGGGTGATAATACGATTTGCCGTAGAGCAGGGCGCAGACCCCTAAAATGACAATGGCGGTGGCAAAAATGCGTTTATGGTTTTTTTTGCCGTAAAACAGCTCATGTCCCAGACAAAATACGACAAATACGCCATAGAACAATAATGCCGAGCGGGTTTCGGTGGCGAGCAATGTCACCAGGGTCAGGCCGATGGACAGCAGACATAGCGGACGGTAGAGACGCGTGGCGAAACGGCGCAGGCAATAGATGGCGATCATTGAGAACAACACCAATATATAGGCGCCGGTGGTGGCGGCATCGGCGTTGATTTTTATTCGATCGCCGCTCTTGATATAAAGCAGCGTATCGATAATGGCAATGGCCGCCAGCAGCGCAAACATCACGTAGCCGGCGATTTCGGCGGTACGGAAGTTGAAACGCCAGTTCGGCCTGTTGCGCTGGATGCAGTAAAGCACAAAAGAGCCTAATACCATCCGCTTACCGCTTATCTGATAATGGTAGGCTACCAATGGGAAATCGGTGTTGCTGGTCAAGGACAGCCAGATGAGCTTGCTCAGGCCGAGCAGGAAAAACAGGGTGGGGAAAAGATAAAAATAGATTTTTTTATCGATCCTGAATACCAGGATCAGGAAATGAATGGCACTGATATACGTCAGGATGTAAAACGCATTACGACTAACCGGTCCTGAATACAAAAAAAAAGCGATGGAAATGCTGACGAGAAAAAAATAGGTCAGCGAAAGAATTCTATCAACATTAGCCAATCGAAAAGCATTATTCAAAGCAATCATTTAGCGGTTCCAGCATGGAAATATTTATTTTTTATGTATTTTATCAACCATACCAGGCTATCTGAATAACGCTTTTGGAACCAAAGCACATAAGCATAGCGCTTCATTTCCTTATGCTTGACGGGGGTATCCAAAGGCTCGGATTGCCAGGGCGTACGCAGATAATAAGTACTATAGAGATCGGACAAGGGCCCCGAGCCCCATAAATGCCAAGGCTTGCATTTGCCGGTGTAGTGGATCAGCACGGTATCAGCGGGGATTTTGGGTCGATGGCTGACCTTATTGGCTATGATATCGTAGATAAAATTGTATTTTTTCGGCAATAGCAGGACTTCTTTTTCCAATACCAGATTAAGCGCATCCTGATCGGGGAAACGGAAATAGTCGCCCTTGTCATTGAGCAGCTTGAGCAAACGCGCGGTAGTTTTACGCTCCAGCCATAACGGGATATTGATATATAAAAATCCAGAATTGAAATAGTTTCCCGAGGCCAGGCTCAATTCCGGGCAAAGCGTATTGCGCGCGCGTTTGTTATCGTTGACCGCGCACAGGGTATAATTTTCAAAATTAAGATCAATCAAGGGCTTGATGCTACCGATGCACAGCGTATCCGCATCCAGATAGATAACCCTCGACGCGCAGTCCTGAAGTATCAACGGGATGAAAATCCGGAAGTAAATCGTTTTGGCGTACCTGCCGATACAAGGCATGTCATCAAAACAGCCGCCTCGATACTTGTATAATGTCATGGCAAGCGAACGCCCCGCCACCAGGGTCAGCAGCTTCTTTTTAACGTCATCGGCCAGGCCATTGCTGAAAATATGGATATGAAAAAAGCTATCCGGATTATTTTCCAGCAATGAAAACAACGTTACGCCCATACCGCGCGCATACTGGTTATCAATGCCGAACGCAATATGACACCGTGAGTGGGCGGTGGTCGGCAACGTATCGATGAGCACCTCTTGATGCTCAATCAAGTTTGTCACGACTTTGCTATTCATTGATCACTTCCTTATGATTAAGTTTAGCAACAAAGGCGAAAATATCGTTGCGATTAGCCGATGTTAGCGCAAATAATCTTAACGGAGAGTGTTCGAAGCGGTAAGGCGCGGAAAAAACAAACGATGATGGCGCAATATCCGCGGGGGAGATGACAAGCACATGGCCCAGCGGCCGCTGTTCGGCCATACAGCAAGGGCCGGACAGGCAGATCACCGGTACCCCCTGCGCGTCGGCAATATACACATTGCCCGAATCCGAGGCGATATAGCAATCCATGCGCGCTATGGCCCAGGGAATTTCCTCCAGCCGCAGCTGACCGACCAGGCTTACCACGTTGCCGGTGTTGCCGTTGACCTGGTAAAACTCATCCAGGTAGCGCTGCTCATCCTGGGGTCCGAAGACATAATACACGCAAGGCAGGGGAGCCAGGGTGGCCAGGATTTGTCCCCAGACGGCGGCGGGAATGGTTTTAGCCTTGTTGCCGGCGGAGATGCTGATGCCGATTTTTATTTTCCCCGGCGCATCCGGTATCGGCAATGGCCGCGTCGGTTGCCAGAGCGGCAGCGTGGCATGTTTGGGTTGGCTGCGCCAGGTCAGCGACCGATCGGCAAGCTTCAGGTAGCTCTCAAGCGTCAGCATATCGCGATGGTGCTCGACGCAGCCTGAGGCCGTCAGATAAAAAATGCCGTGGTACCATTTGCGCGTGTAGACATTAAGGAATTGTTTATTACGCGCATTACAAACGGCGGCGTAAAACAGATTGGTGCTATTGGGTTGCAGCAGGTAGACATGGCTATAGCGGTTTAGCAACTTCAGCGCCAGGCGCATTTTTTTTAGAAAACCAGACTTGTGGTCTTCAATAAAAAAACAGTCGGCAAGCGTAGCGTCACGGGAGGCCAGCGGCCCCACCGTTCGGCTAAGCAGCGCGTCGGATCGGCCCAGTTGCCGCAGCAGCGGCGTGATATTGACAAAATCGCCAATCTTGGCGGTTTGGATGATTAGGTTTCTACCCTTGTGCTTTTGAAAAGGCTTCAGCGCCAGTTTGATTGGTAGCAGTAATAAAAACAGAAACACATAGTTCATTAGTGAATTCGTCCGCTTGCCTCAAGCGATAATAGGGCCGCCAACTCGTCGTAGACACGCGTTGCCGGGAGATTCTCCAGCCGGTTATCTTCTGACTGCACTGCATGCTGATTATCGCCATAACCCCCAATCAATCCCGGATCGGTGGGGCCGTATAACGTGATATTCGGCCGATCGAGCGCGGCGGCAAGATGGCTCAGGCCGGTGTCAACCGAGACCACCGCCCTCGCGCCCGCCAGCACGGCGGCCACTTGCGCCAGATTAAGCCTGGGAAGCACCTCGACAGAAGGGAAATTTTCCGAAAGACGCAGGGCGCGTTCATATTCCAGCGCCGTCCCCCATGGCAGCCTGATGCCAAAGCCGCTGCGGGACAATAATTCGATAAGCTTGCGCCAATGCGCTTCGGGCCAATGCTTTTCCGGACGGGTGGTGGCATGTAAAAAAACCAGATAAGGCGCCACGGCGTCATCTCGTCGTGTGGCGGGGCCGGTAAAATGCCCGGCGATGGCATAATCCCCGCGTCCCGCCGGCACGTCATAACCGAGGCTGGCGGCAAACAGTTGGCGAATGCGCTCAACCGCGTGCTGCCGGCGATCGACGTGATGGCGATGATGGTAAAACCAACAGGCAAAAGGTTCGCGCGCGCTTTGGGCATCCAGGCCATGTTTTTCACCCCTGGCGGCCCGGGTCACCAACGCGGCGCTTTTTATCAATCCCTGCGCATCGATCACCACATCGTAGCGTTTTTCCCGCAGCTGGCGCTTAAACTCGCCGCGTTCCCGACGGGTTGCCGCGCCAAACCATTTTTTCCGCCAACGCCTGATGGCCACCGGTATAACCCGGTCGACCGCCGGATGCCATGAGGGAATTTGCGCAAAACCTTCTTCCACCACCCAATCAAAACGAATGCCCGGCAGCGCGTGCATGGCGTCGGTCAGGGCGGGCAGCGTATGCAGCACGTCGCCCATGGAAGAGGTTTTAACAATCAACACCTGCATCAGTTCCCCTCGCCCGCCGCAAGCAGTTTTTCCAGCTCATCGCACACCCGGTCGGGCTGGATATCCATCAGGCTCTGATGATAGCCCTGCGCGTCATCCCCTTTACGGATGCGCTGATACCCGCTGATTAAACGGATCACTTTGGCATGTCGGGCAAGCGGCGGGGTAAAATCGGGACTGCTGGGACCGTAAAGCGCCACCAGGGGCCTGTCCAGCGCGGCGGCGATATGCATCAGGCCGGAATCGTTGCTGACCACCGCCCTACAGCCTGCGAGCAGCGCCACCGCCTGTTCAAGGGTGGTCAGTCCCGCCAGATTGAGGCAGTGTTCACCCGCGGCCGTTTCCAGCATGCCGGTTATCTCATCGCCCGAGGCGCGATCGTTCGCCGAGCCGAACAGCAGGACCTGATAACCGCGGGCGATAAGCATGTCGGCAAGCGCGGCGTAATGATAATGGGGCCAGCGCTTGGCCGGTCCGAATTCCGCGCCGTGACAAAAGCCGATTGCCGGCCGTTGGGCGGACAGGGAAAAGGCGGCGCGGGCAGCCGCTATTTCATCCTGGCCGACGACAAGGCGCGGCCAGAGCAGCGGCTGCGGCAAATCCCCGGCGCCGCGGATATCCGCTTTGTCATATGCCAGCGCCACATAGCGCTGCACCATGAGGGGAAAGGCCGTTTTATCCAGCACGCGCAGGTCGTTTAACAGCCCGTAGCGCATTTCCCCGCGCCAGCCGGTGCGTCTGGCGACGCCGGCAAAAAAAGGCACCAGGGCGGATTTAAAGGAATTGGGCAGAACGATGGCCCGCTGATAGCCCTTGTTTTTCAGGCTGAGGCCAAGCCGCCGCCGCTGTGCCAACGCCAGGGCGCCATGGCCAAGCGGCATCGACAACGCATGCCGCACCTCCGGCATAAGGCTTAACAGCGGACGACACCATTCGGGCGCCATCACGTCTATTTCCGCGCCGGGATGAAGGCGTTGCAGAGTACGGTACAGGCTTTGCGACATCATCATATCGCCAACCCATGACGGCCCGATAACCAGTATTTTCATACCGCTATATCATTCCTTGCTCAATCCTTGCGTGGGAATCAATGGTTGCGATTTAACCATGCTAAATATTCATCAACGCCTTCGGCCACGGTTTTAAACGGCCGATTATAGCCCGCGGCCCGCAGCTGGGTCAGATCGGCCTGGGTGTAAGCCTGGTAACGGCCCCTGAGCTTCTCGGGGAAATCGATGTATTCAATCTGGCCTTTTTTATGGAAATCCAGCACCGCGTCCGCAACCGCCTGGAAGGACTCCGCCCGTCCGGTGCCGCAGTTGAAAATGCCGGAAGCGCCGTTTTGCCAAAACCAGAGATTCACCTCGGCAACGTCGCCTACGTAAATGAAATCACGTTTAAAGCCTTCACTGCCGGAAAATAATTTTGGATTTTCGCCGGCGTTGATCTGGTTATTCAAATGGAACGCGACGCTGGCCATGCTGCCTTTATGACCCTCATGGGGACCATAGACGTTAAAGTAGCGAAAGCCGCAGATCTGGGATTCAGCTTCCGGCAATAAGGCGCGGACATACTGGTCGAACAGGAATTTTGAGTAGCCGTACACGTTCAGCGGCTGCTCGTACTGCCGTTGCTCGATAAAATGCTCCGTCCTGCCGCCGTAGGTGGCGGCGGAAGAAGCGTACAGAAAGGGAATCGAGCGCTCCAGGCAATAATGCAGCAGCTCCTTGGAGTATTGATAGTTGTTGTCCATCATATACTTGCCGTCCCATTCGGTGGTTGAGGAACAGGCGCCCTCATGGAATACGGCTTCGATATCGCCGAAATCATCGCCGGCCATGATACTGGCGATAAAATCTTCCTTATCGATATAATCGGTGATATCCGCATCCACCAGATTAATGAATTTTGTGCCATCCTTGAGGTTGTCCACCACCAGGATATCGCTGTGTCCGATTTTGTTCAGCGACTTAACAATATTACTGCCGATAAATCCGGCCCCACCAGTGACGACTATCATGGGTTACCCTTGTTGATCTTGCGTGGAGCCGGCACTGTGCCTGCCCCTTTATGTTCATTATGATACCATTTCCCCGGTGACCTTAGTATCCATGCGGTGAATTGGCCGGAGGTTAAGGCAATACTGTTTAAAGACGCGTTAGATTACAATAATTGTTTTTCATTATCAGTAAGATAGCGTACTTTTCTGGTATAATCCTGCGATTTGAACAACAGCTCGCTATCCGGAGATTCCAAATATTTGCGCCACTCCGCCAGCGGGAACCCCCCATGCGCTCCCACCACCTGCCTGGGGATGGGCGACGGCGTGCCGCCGATTTTTTTCGACACCGGCCAATTCATCCATTCGCCCAGATTGACGGTGCGGATATCCAGCGTATCGAGCATGGCGGCCAGGGGCAACTGGTCGGTCGGCGGCTGGTCGTCCCCCAATCGCGTCCAGGTATCGATAAAGAACGCCGTCCAGAGGGGGCACATCCGCCGCCAGGTTCCGGCCGTGGCCGCCAGAAAAGCGCCGTTAACGTGATAATCCAGCGCCGGCCGTACGGCGTCGCGATAATACGCCGGGATGCGATCGGGCGCGGCGCCGCTGAGCTTGGCCATCATTTTGCCCCGCCGGAAACTGGAGTACAGGTGATCGTCCGCCAGCCGGATAACGGGCATCTGCAGCAGGTTCAGATCGGAATCGATCATCAATACGCCCTCGGTGCGGGCCTGCAGTGGCGCCTGTAGCTTGAAAAGACGGCTGAGATAGATTTGTTTATAGCGATATTCCCCGTCCCGGGTTGCCGTCGCCAAGGTAACGACCCTGACTTTTTCGGGCAGCGGCGGGAATTTTTGCTCGGGCTGGTCGGTCACAATCACGATTTCCCGCACCTCCGGGGCATAGCGCTGCGCAAAGGTGGCGCTCAGCATCGCTTCTTCGATATAGTCCACGCCCACCGATGGGATCACCACGGACGTCACCGGCACCCCAGCCATAGCGGACGATGCTTTTTCATCATAGGCGATGTTATGACGACGGACGATATGGCGATATTTGGCGTTTAGATATTCGAACATATCTACCTCAAAGTGTTTTTATGCTGCCGAGCACGGCTTCGACGCCCAGGACATATTTATCGATGGTGAAATGGGTCTTCACCATATGATTGGCCTGCTGCGCCAGCGTGCGGCGATATTGGGCATCGAGATAAACCCTGTTCAACTGTTTGAACAGGGTCTGGGTATCGCCGTAGGGGAACAGCAGTCCGGTTGTTTCATGTTTTATCAATTCCATGGTGCCGGTCACGTCGGATCCGATAACCACCGTGTTGAGCAGCATGGCTTCCAGGATCACGCGCGGCAAACCTTCGCTGCGCGACGCCAGAATGAAGGTATCGAAGGCGGCCAGATATTCCATGGCGTTGCTTTTAAAACCGGTAAACACCACTTTATCCAGCAGGCGAAAGCCGGCGGCCATCCTGACCAGGCGCTGATGCTCGGGACCCGCCCCGACAATCACCATTTTCCAACGCGCCTCGGGATAGGCCTGGTTGAATAAATGCAAGGCCTGCAGGGTATGGTGGTGCGCCTTGCGCGGGATAAGGGAACCTATGCTGCCGAAGATAAAGGTTTGATCGTCCGCGCCTAACGCGTGGCGCAGCGGCAGGCCGTCCGGCAGGGGCTGTTCGACATCGATGCCGTTAAATACCGTATAGCAGATCTCCGGGCGCACGCCGCTTTGGATCAGCTTATCCTGCACGCCGGAGGATACCGAGATGATGGCATGGCATAAGCTATTGACCATCTTGACTATCTGGCGGCTCATCACCGGTTCGATACGGCAGTGCTGCACCACGGTGGTCGATAAACCCATGGTGGCGTAATATCCCTCGACATTGGAGCTGGGCTGGTTGTTCATATACAAAATATCATATTGGCCCATTTCCAATAGGGAATTGATTTTATTGATATTGGGATCAATGCGCCAGATTTTATCAATGGCGTAAATGGCCGACAGCCGGATTTTTTTATTAAAAAACAAGATAGTACGAAGGAATTCCTTACCCCATTTCGCCCAGGCGGGTTGACAGGTTTGGGGAATAAAGAATACCTGGATCCCAAGCGCCGACAGCACCTCGCTGACGGTCTCGTTGTTGTCGCGAGAATAATTATTATAAAAACAGCAACTTATATCGAATTTGTCGCGGTCGATGCGTTTAAGCAATTCCAGCATGCTGTTGGTGCCACCGCCCCATTCCTTGCCGCTGTCCAAGAGAAGAATTTTCATCCGGCTTTGTGGCATCGTCATGCATTCCTAATATGTGATGATTGTCATTTAAGGCCCGATAACACGGGTAATCACCCGCCATTATCCCGCGTTTCACGGTCGCAACCCATTACTTTTCCGGGCGCGATGGCGCCGGCAACGGTTTGCCGCCCCCGCCGAACATAACCCGTCGCGTGTCTTCAAGGCTTGAGAATATGGCCTTGAACATGGCGTCGGCGTAGACCGGCGGCGGCGTTTGTTTCGCGATACACTGTGGTATGCCACGGAACGGGGTGCGCGGCGGCACGGGTTTTGGCCCAGGCGCGGGGGCCGGGGCGTAGGATTCATTCAATAACATGCTTGGCCGTACCAGCACAATATCCGCGGGCAGCGTGGACAACATTTGCGTCAAGACCCGGACGGTATTGGGATGGGGATGACCGATGGCGATCGCCGAGCCGTTACGGCGGGCCAGGGCGACGGCGCGGTTGAACTGCTGGCGAATGTCCGCTTCGTTGCTGGTATCGTCCAGAAAAACGTTACGCTTAATGACGCTGATGCCGGTGCCCGCGGCCGCCTGGCGCGACTGGCTGTTGCCGATGGTCATGCTGTCGAGGAAATAAAAGGGATATTGTTCCAGCACCTGCATGACATTGCGCATGCCGCCGAGACTCGAGGTCATGGCGCTGCCCATATGATTGTTGACCCCGCGGGCGTAGGGCACTTTGCCGACCGCGTCGCGCACGATGCGCGCTATTTCATCGCGGCTCATTTCGGGCCGCAGCGTATCGCGTTCCAGGGGCTGCTTGCTCAGGGGCGCCATCGGCAGATGGATCAGTACCTCGCGCCCCTGCTGATGCGCCCGGGTGGCCATTTCCCGCGCATGGGGCGCGTTGGGCAACACCGCAATCGACACTGCCGTCGGCATGGCGAGAACCTGGTTTTCGTTACGCGGCTGATAGCCAAAGTCATCGATGACAATCGCCAGTTTGCCGGCATTAACCCCGGCGGAGGCGGTGAGCAGGATGGTCATTAAAATGCGATGAAGGTTTTTCCTAAGCAAACTATCTTCCTAACCAGGGTAAAGGGTTCACCGCCTGGCCCTGGCGACGAATTTCAAAATAGAGCGCAGGACTTCCCTGGCCGCCGCTGCTGCCCACCAGCGCGATGGGCTGGCCGGATCTGACCTGGGCGCCTACGCTTACCAGCGCGCTTTGGTTATAGCCGTAAAGGCTCATATCGCCTTTGCCATGTTCAACCACCACCACCAGCCCATATCCTTGCAGCCAGTCCGCCATCAGGACGCGTCCGTCGGCGATGGCCCTGACTTCACTGCCTTCCGCCGCGGCGATCACCATGCCTTTCCAGCGTAGTTCACCTTGCAGGGATTCACCAAACCGATGCAGCGTACGTCCCCGGACCGGCCACAAATCCTGGCCCGCCGGCTGTCCCAGGCCGCCGGTGCGGGAAACCAGGGCGCGTTCGGTGGGCGAAGGCTTATAGGTATCGCCTTTGCGTTTGGCTTGTTCCTGGCGTTCGCGGACCTGCTGCGCTTCCCGTGCTTCCCGTTCGGCCCGCGCCCGCGCTTCCCGCTCCGCCCGGGCGATGTTATCCCGCAAACGTGATTCGTTCTGACGCAGTTCGCCCAGGCTTTGCTGATCCTGCGCAATAGACGAGTCGAGGCTTGAAACGGTTTTACGCCTGGCCGCGCGGGCTTTTTCCAGCACGTCTTGCTGCGCGCTCTGCTGTTGCAGCAGGGCGGTTTGCTGCTGCTGCTTTTGTTGCTGTTCTTTTTTCTGGTCCGTCAGCGCCTGCCGGGTGGCGCCAAGATCGCGGATGGATTTTTCCCGCGCTTCATTCAGATAGCTGTAGTAAGCAAATATACGCTCGTTTCGCATACTCTGCTCACCGCTCAGGATAAGCTGCATGCCCGCGTTGCGGCCTTGCCGGAAGACGGCGTCGAGCTGTTTGGACAGCAGCTTCTGCTGCGCGGCCAACCGCGCTTCCAACTGTTTGATGGACAGGTCAAGCCGGGCAATCGCCTTGTCCAGCGCCGCCAGGTTGGCCTGCGTTTCATGCAGGAGACGGCTGGATTGGGAGACGGCGATTTCCTGCTGCTTCAACTGCCCGAGCAGTTTACCGCGCTGCTGCTGTTGCAGATGCACGCTTTTCTCTTTTTCGGCAATGCTTTGCTGCAGGGTTTTGAGCTGTTGGTTATTATCCTCGGCACGGCCGATCGCGGGCAATAACATAACGCCAGCGAAAATAATGCTGGCGAACATGGTATGTTTTCGCGTGGAAGGACGGCGCTGCCGGCCGTTTTCCCTGACACTCAATCTGTTCAACGATGCCTTTCCCCTCATTGGCGGGATTATTCCACGTTGAACTGCCGCTTACCAGTCATCTCTTGCGGCCATGCCATGGCCGGCGCCCGCGCGCGCGGAACAAAACAGCCGATAAACCGCCCTGTTTTTAGCGACATGACGCGCATTGCAGGTAGTTTCTTCTTTTCGGTCATGTATATTGGCTGAATTTGCCGTAATGCGAGGGTATACTCGAATGCTTCAAAGCGTGGCCACAACTAACGGGAGCTTTTACACCCCATGCAAGAAATTACGCAGTTCGTCAGCGATCACCCTATGCTATGTTTGGCGTGGGTCGCTTTATTGATCGCCGTCATCGTCACAACGTTCAAAAATCGTTTTTCCAAGGTTAATGAAATTTCCCGCGGCGAAGCCATCCGCTTGATCAACAAGGAAGACGCGGCGATCGTTGATCTGCGCACCCGTGAAGATTACCGTAAAGGACATATCGCCAACGCGCTTAACCTGACGTCGGCGGAGATCAAAAACGGCAGTCTGGGCGAGCTGGACAAGGCCAAGACCAAACCGGTCATCGTGGTGTGCGCCACCGGCAGCACATCGCGTGAACCGGCCGAAAACCTGAGTAAAGCAGGCTTTGAGCGGGTTTATGTTCTGAAAGAAGGCATATCCGGCTGGAGCGGAGAAAATTTACCGCTGGTCCGGGGTAAATAAATTATTACCTGAAAGGGGGAACCATGGCCAATATAGAAATCTACACCAAATCGACGTGTCCATATTGCCATCGCGCCAAGGCTTTACTCACCCGCAAGAACGCCGTGTTCCAGGAAATACCCATTGACGGGGACGCGGATAAACGGGAAGAAATGATTAAACGCAGCGGGCGCACCACGGTTCCACAAATTTTCATCGACGGACAGCACGTGGGTGGCTGTGATGATTTACACGCGCTTGATGCGCGCGGCGGCCTGGATCCCCTGCTGAAATAGGCGGGGCCGGCCGGCGCGCCCGGGCGCATGCAGCACATTAACCATAGGGTTTTTTTAATGTCAGAACAAAATAGTACCGAGATGGCGTTTCAGATCCAGCGTATCTATACCAAAGACGTCTCGTTTGAAGCGCCGAACGCGCCGAAGGTTTTCCAGTTGGAATGGCAGCCGGAAATCAAACTGGATCTGGATACCGCGTCCAGCCAACTGGCCGATGGGATCTATGAAGTGGTGCTGCGGGTTACCGTCACCGCTTCGCTTGGCGAGGAAACCGCGTTCTTATGTGAAGTCCAGCAGGCGGGGATTTTCACTATTTCCGGCATCGACGGCGCGCAAATGGCCCATTGCCTGGGCGCATACTGCCCGAATATCCTGTTCCCGTATGCCCGCGAATGCATCACCAGCCAGGTTTCACGCGGCACGTTCCCGCAATTGAACCTGGCGCCGGTAAACTTCGACGCCTTATTCATGAACTACCTGCAACAGCAGTCGGAAAGCGAAGGAAGCCAGCCGGCGCAGGAAGCCTGATAATGCACAAGAACGCCTCAATGATTGTTATTGGTGCCGGTTCCTACGGTACGGCCCTGGCTATTACCCTGGCACGCAATGGTCATGAGGTGGTGCTCTGGGGGCACGAACCGCAACATATCCAGGCGCTGCAGGCGGCGCGATGCAATCAGGCGTTTTTGCCCGATGTGCCTTTCCCGCCCTCGCTGCGCCTGGAAACGGATTTATCGCTGGCGCTTGCCGCCGGCCGCGATGTGTTGCTCGTGGTCCCCAGCCACGTATTCGGCAGCGTTCTGGCGCAATTAAAGCCCCATTTGCGGCCGGATGCCCGGGTGGTTTGGGCGACCAAGGGCCTGGAGGCGGAAACCGGACGATTGCTGGCCGACGTCGCGCGCGAGGTGCTGGGCGATGATATCCCCCTGGCGGTCATCTCCGGACCGACCTTTGCCAGGGAACTGGCGGCGGGCCTGCCCACCGCAATCGCCCTGGCGGCCACCGACGCCGTTTTTTCGGCGGATCTGCAGAATTTACTGCACTGCGGCAAAAGTTTCCGGGTCTACGGCAATCCTGATTTTATCGGCGTCCAGCTCGGCGGCGCGGTTAAAAACGTCATTGCCATCGGCGCCGGCATATCCGACGGCATCGGTTTCGGCGCCAACGCCCGCACCGCCCTGATTACCCGCGGCCTGGCTGAAATGACCCGCCTCGGCACGGCGCTGGGGGCCGACCCCAGCACCTTTATGGGCATGGCGGGGCTGGGCGACCTGGTGTTGACCTGTACCGATAACCAGTCCCGTAACCGGCGTTTCGGCATGCTCCTGGGCCAGGGCGTCGACGTGCAGGCCGCGCAGGATTCCATCGGCCAGGTGGTGGAAGGTTACCGCAACACCAAGGAAGTGCTGGCGCTGGCCGGGCGCGCCGGGGTGGAAATGCCGATTACTGAGCAACTATACCAGGTGCTTTACCAGCATAAAAACGCCAGGGAAGCAGCCCTGACCCTGCTGGGTCGGGCGCAGAAAGATGAAAAAACCGGCGGTTGACGCCGGTATGACAGCAGATACCCATCCGCGGAAGGTAGTGAGTATGTCCACTGAAGAATTGGAATTAGTCTGGAATAACATTAAAGCTGAAGCACGTTTGCTGGCGGATTGTGAACCCATGCTGGCCAGTTTTTTTCATGCGACCCTGCTCAAACATGAAAACCTCGGCAGCGCGTTAAGCTATATGCTGGCCAATAAGCTCGCCAATCCGATTATGCCCGCCATTGCCATCCGGGAAATCGTCGAAGAGGCATACAGCGCCGATCTGCAGATGATTGTGTCGGCGGCGCGCGATATCAACGCGGTGCGGCTGCGCGATCCGGCGGTGGATAAATTCTCCACGCCGCTTTTGTACCTTAAGGGGTTTCACGCCTTGCAGGCCTATCGTATCGGCCATTGGCTATGGGGCCAGGATCGCAAGGCGATGGCCATCTATTTCCAAAACCAAATTTCGGTCTCCTTCGGCGTCGATATCCACCCGGCCGCCAATATCGGCTGCGGCATCATGCTCGATCATGCCACCGGCATCGTTATCGGTGAAACGGCGGTCGTTGAAAACGACGTTTCCATCCTCCAGTCGGTTACGCTCGGCGGGACCGGTAAAACCAGCGGCGATCGCCACCCGAAGATTCGCGAAGGCGTAATGATTGGCGCCGGCGCCACCATCCTCGGCAATATCGAGGTCGGGCGGGGCGCCAAAATCGGCGCGGGTTCCGTGGTGCTGCAATCGGTGCCGCCGCATACCACCGCCGCCGGCGTGCCCGCCAGGATTGTCGGACGGCCGGATAGCGATAAGCCGTCGATGGATATGGATCAATACTTTGGCGGCCAGGGTTTTGAATATGGCGACGGTATCTGACCGGCGTTAACGGCTACGGACGCGCGCTCTCATACCCCAGCTGGCGCCAGGCTTCATAGACCACCACTGAAACCGCGTTGGAAAGATTCATGCTGCGACTGCCCGGCTGCATGGGGATACGGATCTTTTGATCCAGGGGCAGGGTATCGAGGATATCGGGCGGCAACCCGCGCGTCTCCGGACCGAACAGCAGATAGTCATCCGGCTGATAGCTCACCGCGCTATGGGCCGGTCCGCCTTTGGTGGTCAGCGCAAACAGCCGTCGCGGCGTTTGCGCGGCCAGGAAAGACTCATAATCAGGGTGGCGCCTGATATGGGCGAACTCATGATAGTCCAGGCCGGCGCGGCGCAGGCGCTTATCATCCCAGTTAAATCCCAACGGCTCGATCAAATGCAGATGAAAACCGGTGTTGGCGCACAGGCGTATGATATTGCCCGTATTTGGCGGGATTTCCGGCTCGAATAAAACGATGTGTAGCATGATGCCCCCTTGACGAGGGCGAAGGATAGCAAAAAAAACGGCGGCATGCCGCAACCGCGGCCGCCGGATACGCCTTATTTATCCTCGGCTTTGCTTTCTGCGCCCGCCGCCTGGCGCCGGTGATGCAACGGCAGCCACATGATAAGCCTCAGTCCGCCCAACGGGCTATCCTGCGCTTTGACCCAGCCGTGATGTTGCTCCACCGCTTTTTCGACAATCGCCAGGCCCAGTCCGGAACCACCGGAAGCGCGATCGCGCGCCTCGTCCGTGCGATAGAACGGCCGGAAAATCTGTTCCCGGTCTTCAGCGCTGACGCCCGGGCCGTCGTCGTCGACGATAATAGTGACGCCCTGCGCATCGGCGGTAAACGTCACCGAAATTTGCTGATTTGAATAGCGCAGCGCGTTGCGCACCACATTTTCCAGCGCGCTGTCGAGCGCGGCGGGATTGCAGACCAGCATCCAATTACCGGGAGGCGAGGCAATGAGCAATGTTTTACCCATCTGCTCGGCTTCAAATTTGGCATCATCGAGCACATCGCTCCACAGATCGCCGGCCGTAACGTATTCGCGGGTCAATTCGTTCTTATGCTGATTGCGCGACAGGACCAGCAAATCGTTAATCATCGAGTCCAGTCGCTGTGCCTCGGTTTCGATACGGGCCAGCTCATGGCCTTCGCCATGTTTACGCCGCATCAGGGCGGTAGCCAGCTGCAAACGCGTCAAGGGGGTGCGCAGCTCGTGGGAGATATCGGACAGCAGACGCTGCTGCGCATTAACCATCCTTTCCAGAGCGCTGACCATTTGGTTAAAGCTGACGCCGGTGGCTAAAAATTCCTGTGGGCCGGACTCCAGCTCGGGATGCTGGCGTAAATTGCCGCGGGCGACCTCATCGGCGGCGTGCTTGAGCTTACGCGCCGGTTTCGCCAGGCTCCAGGCCAGCCAGAGCAGCAGCGGAATGCTGATGAGCATGGTCACGATCAGCAGCAACAGCGGGCGGTCGAACATCAGGTTGATGAAATCAGACTGTGAATTGCCGGCGGGGCGGATTTGATAAAGCTGATAGTTGTCTTCGCCGTCACGCACCGGGAACGGCCCCACCAATTCGACGCGGCCATATTTTTTCTTTTGCGGATGGTCGGAGTTATCGGACTGGCCGATGAAATTACGGATTACCTGCATCTCATTACGCTGGGCGCCGATAACGCGTCCTTCGCTGGTGACCAGGATCAGCCGCTGCCCGGGCGGTGCCCATTTATCAATGGAACGGAACAGCCGCCGCCACCACATCAGGTCATTGGCCGGATCGCCGGCCAGCTCCGCTTCCACATGCTGTTGCAGCATGATGCCCTGGCGCTGTTCACTGTCGAGCAGCGTCGTCAACTGACGCGAATCCAGCTTGGGCACCATCAGCACCAGCATCAGCACCAACGCCAGGGTCAGCCAAAAAATGGCGAAGATCCTGGCGGTTAAACTGTTTATCATGCGGCCGATACCATCAGGTAGCCCCGTCCCCGCAGCGTTTTGAACCACGGATGTCCGTCCCTGCGTTCCGGCAGTTTGCGCCGCAGGTTCGAGATGTGCATATCGATCGCCCGGTCAAACGGCGTCAGGCGTTTGCCCAGCACCTCCTGGCTCAGGTGTTCGCGGGATACCACCTGGCCAAGATGCTGGGCCAGCAGGTAAAGCAGGGTGAATTCGGTGCCGGTCAGCTCCAGCGCGACGCCGTCGAAGGTGGCCTCCTGCCGCCCCGGATTCAGGCGTAGAAAATCCACTTCCAGCGCGGGGGTGCCGGCATCGCCGGCCTGCTGCTGCTCAGTCCATTGCGAACGGCGTAAAATCGCCCTGATTCGCGCCACCAGCTCACGATCGTTAAACGGCTTGGGTAGGTAATCATCCGCGCCCAGTTCAAGCCCCAGCACCCGATCCAGCTCGCTGCCGCGCGCGGTCAGCATGATTACCGGCGTCTGGTGCTGCTGGCGCAGTTCCTTAAGCGTATCGATGCCGTTTTTGCGCGGCATCATCACATCAAGCAATAAGAGATCCACCGAGCTGTCCAGCATGTTCAGCGCCTGCTCGCCGTCATAGGCGACCAGCACCTCGAAGCCTTCCATCTCGAGTAATTCTTTTAATAACGCGGTTAATTCGCGATCGTCATCGACCAAAAGGATTTTATTCATTTTTATTCACCTCATGATGCAAAATACGTCATCAATCACTACCAATCCATGACTTTACGTAGCTTTACATCCCCTGACGCATGTTTGCAGCGGCCTCAGTAGAATGACTTCATGGTTAAGCAACAAAGAAAGAGTCAAGGGGTTAAGGATGCACAAACTTAACGTATTGGTCATCGCCGCCGCCCTGGCAACAGGAAGCACCCTGGCTGGCGAGCAGACCGCTACGGAAGGTTGGCATCATGATGACATGGCCAGTCGGCTAAGCGATAGTCATTACAGCATGTTTGACGGCGTCAGGCTCACAGAGCAACAGCGGCAGCAAATGCGTGATTTAATGAGTCAGGCCCGGCTTGCAACGCCCCGCTTTAATATCAGCGAAATGGAACGGCTGCATACATTGGTAACAGCGGAACATTTTGATGAACCGGCGGTCCGGGCTCAAACCGAGCAAATGGCGCAGCAGCAGGTAATCCGCCAGGTTGAAATGGCCAAGGTACGCAACCAAATGTACAACCTGCTGACCCCGGAGCAAAGACAAATTTTGAATCAGAAACATCAGCAGCGCATTGCCGAGATCCGGCTGCAGATGACGGAAATGACCCAAACTTCGCCCCAGAAGCCAGCGTTGAGTCAATAGTAGCAGCGCAAAGTGAAATGATGTGAGATGTGAAAAGTTGTGATGAGTAAAGTAACGCGTAAGTAACGTAAGTGTAAGTGAGTAATGAGTAAATAGTGCATTCCCATTTTTCCTTGCCATAGACACCATCCCTGTCTTCCCCACCGAAAGGTGGGGTTTTTTTTGCCCAAACCCGCCCGCGGCCCACGCCAAAAATATAAATATAATCGGCGGCAGGCCTCAAGTATCAGGATGGCCTTCAGCGTAATGGCAACATTTGTTATCACCTGCAATGCTGCATTCACCTGGCATTGGCATTATGGTACCAAGCGCTGCGTTATCGGCGCCATTGTCAAATGTACGGAAAAAAAGCACGGGCAAGCGGAAATGCAATGCATTATCATATGCCTTAAAACAATCATATAGTCGGAAGTTGCCTGACCTGAATCAATTCAGCTAAACGGATTTGATATACTATTTTTACCATAAGCCATGGGCCATGTTGCGAATGGGACCCGATATCGAGTCGGCATAGTGTATTCTACAATTATATTTAAAGTTCAGAGGTAGTCATGATCAAGAAAATCGGAGTACTGACAAGCGGTGGCGATTCGCCGGGTATGAACGCCGCGATCCGTGGCGTGGTGCGCGCCGGCCTGTCCGAGGGATTGGAAGTGTATGGCGTCTATGACGGCTACCTCGGCTTGTTTCAGGATCGGATGAGCAAGCTGGACCGCTATAGCGTGTCGGATATGATTAACCGTGGCGGCACCTTTCTTGGCTCGGCGCGTTTCCCGGAATTCCGGGAAGAGGGAACCCGCGTCATCTCCATCGAAAATATGAACAAGCGCGGACTTGACGCCCTGGTGGTGATCGGCGGCGACGGTTCCTATATGGGGGCGAAACGCCTCACTGAAATGGGTTTCCCATGCATCGGCCTGCCCGGCACCATTGATAACGACGTCGCCGGCACCGATTACACCATCGGCTATTTCACCGCGCTTGAAACGGTGGTGGAGGCGATAGACCGACTGCGTGATACGTCCTCTTCCCATCAACGCATCTCCATCGTTGAAGTCATGGGCCGCTATTGCGGCGACCTGACAATGTCCGCGGCTATCGCCGGCGGCTGTGAATTCATCGTGTTGCCGGAAGTGGAATTTAAACCCGACGATCTGGTTTATGAAATCAAGGCCGGCATCGCCAAAGGTAAAAAACACGCCATCGTCGCTATTACCGAACATATCTGCAATGTGGCCGAACTGGCGCAATATATCGAAAAAGAAACAGGCCGGGAAACGCGCGCCACGGTGTTGGGTCATATCCAGCGCGGCGGCAGTCCGGTGGCCTACGATCGCATCCTCGCCTCGCGCATGGGCGCTTATTCGATCGAGCTGCTGCTGCAAGGCTACGGCGGGCGCTGCGTCGGCGTGCAAAACGAAAAACTGGTACACCATGACATCGTCGATGCCATAGAAAATATGAAGCGGCCGTTTAAAAGCGATTTGCTGGAATGCGCTAAAAAACTGTATTAATAACGTTGCGCAGCAGGCAAAGGTAACAGCGCCGCCCAGGGTTGGACCTTTCACAGGTTCTCATGGATGAGAACGCCATTGCGGTGTTCCATGGCACCCTGGCGAAATGCCAGACCGACCTTCCCCCTTACCGCCCCCGTTCTTCCTCGCCTCCCGTTGGCGCCAAACCGCGCATTATCGTCTTATGCCGACATTCTTATCGCGCTCGCCATCGCCGATTCGCCATGGCCATATCGGGCGGTTATCTCTTTTGCTTATATAAATTGCGTTTTTATTCTTTAAAAGGCGGAGCGATTTCTGACACTCTCTGGTGAAGCACTATTCATACGATTAAAAATTCTCTTGGGGAGTGGAACGATGTCGAAATGGCAAGCAGGGCTGTTATTGATTTTATTATCAGGAAGCGCACTGGCAAAAGATGTGCAGATATTGAATGTGTCCTATGACCCGACGCGCGAGTTATACCAGGATTATAACGTGGCTTTCAGTAAATACTGGCAGGCCAAGACCGGTGATAAGGTCACCGTGCGCCAATCGCACGGCGGCTCAGGCAAACAGGCCACCTCGGTTATCAATGGCCTGGACGCGGATGTGGTGACGCTGGCGCTGGCCTACGACGTGGATGCGATTGCCGAGCGCGGCAGTATCGATAAAAACTGGATTACCCGCCTGCCCGACAACTCCGCCCCGTACACCTCCACCATTGTGTTTCTGGTGCGTAAAGGCAATCCAAAACAGATCCACGATTGGCCGGATCTGATTAAACCGGGCGTTTCGGTGATTACGCCCAACCCAAAAACCTCCGGCGGCGCGCGCTGGAATTACCTGGCGGCCTGGGGTTACGCCCTGCATCACAATAATAACGATCAGGCGAAGGCCCAGGACTTTGTCAAGGCGCTGTTCAAAAACGTCGAGGTACAGGATTCCGGCGCGCGCGCCTCGACCAATACTTTTGTGGAACGCGGCATAGGCGATGTGCTGATCGCTTGGGAAAACGAAGCGCTGCTGGCCGTCAATGAAGTCGGCAAGGATAAATTCGATATCGTGGCGCCAAGCGAGTCCATCCTGGCGGAGCCTACCGTATCGGTGGTGGATAAGGTGGTCGACAAACGCGGCACGCGTGACATCGCGACCGAATACCTGAAGTATCTTTATTCCGCCGAAGGCCAACGCATCGCCGCCAAGAATTATTACCGTCCGCGCGATCCTGACGTTGCCAAGGAGTTTGCCAAGGAGTTTCCGCAGATAAAATTATTTACCCTTAAGGATGAATTCGGCGATTGGCAGAAGGTGCAAAAAATACACTTCTCTACCGGCGGCAGTTACGATCAAATCAGCCAGCGTTAATTACATATTAACCGAATGCAGGTTTCCAACTTAAAAAGCCGTGCGGCGAGACCGCGCGGCTTTTTATTATTTGTTGGTCAGCTGTTTATAATTTTTCCTTAACGCAGTCTGCCCTCCGCACAAGAGCGAACCGTTTCGTTAATCTATCGTTAATCCTCTGATTTTTATATTTTAATTAGTCCCTGCCGGTTTTTTTATGCAAGATACAGATAACAGCGCCACATTATTAATTAATGTATATGTTGCTTGTCATGATTGATGGCTTTTTGCCGTGCCGAAGGTCATTGGGCCTTCAATAACACCGTGAAAAAAATTGGGAAGGGATGCAGATTATGCCGTTATCCGTTATACAGCACAGGATAAATATAGGTCGTCACTACAACCAGACCCGTAGTTATGTCAGTGATAAAAAAATCAGGCAAAAATTGAGCCGAATGGCCGCGTCGCCAGGCGATCCGGCGGCGGGCGCCAGAGCGCATCTCATGCTGCAGGCGCTCACGCTGGCCACCAATTTTTCAGTCAGCCTGGCGCCGGTTATTTCACAGCCATATCCCCGCGCCGTTTATCCTTTGCCTGTCCGGCAGGGCCCGCCCGACGGCCTGCCGGGGGCGGTGATTGCCGACAGAAAGCCTGAACCGGCTGACCGGGCGCAAAAAGGGCGATTTTTAACCCTTTCCCACGCCGGCAAAGGCTTTGCGGATCATGGCAAGGGCCGAGGCGTTGTGCCTTTTATTTATATTTCGCCGGAAAGGGATAAATCATGCAGGAATAAGCGAATCGCAATAGATGTCTCATCCGGTTTGCAAGAAATGGCCTATCGCGAATATCTAGAAAATCATTGTCATATCCGAACCAAAACCAATCAAGGCGAAGTGTTGGGTGATAGCCTGCTCGTCGCCGGCGAATATGTCAGAAATCCGGTTCGCGGCCTCGCCGAGAGAGTGAAGGAGTGGATCAAGGGCGATGGGGAATTGTCGCAAGTAGAAGCTATAATTCTTGAAGTCGCCAATATTGGGCAAGACATTATTTTGGGATTTTTTACTGTAGGCACTTATCCGATTATTAAATATACTTCGGCAAAAGCCTTGGGTATTTCCGGCCATTATATCAATGGTGACAGCACCTGCGTAAGGAACGAATTTTCAGCTGAAGAGCTAGCCAATCTGCTTTTCAATACAGAAGTTGGCATTACCGACCGCCGGGCTTTTTTAAATTCGGGTTTGAACCTTAAGCCACGGGAATTGCAAAACGTTAATGCCTTCGAACCAGACGGGGTATTTGTTCATGAAAAAAATCCAACCGGGATCAATACCGTCAAACATCTTGTTGTTGATCTGGATGCTACCAACGTGCTGGTTCGTCAAACCGAAACAGGTGAATTATTTATTACACACCCGCCGAAGGGTAATACAATACAAGCCGGACGAAAAGTATTTTATGACGCTATAAATGATAAAATACATATTGACGGAGAAAGGCTGGAGGGGCTGGATTACACAATACAGGACGGGAAAAAATTCATTAAATTATATGATGTAAATTATGAACTCACCTATAGCGTTGATAAAAGAACACCGCAACTCAAATTGCAGAACCGTGACGGCACGGAGTCCATAATTCCCGTGTACCATGAAAAAATAAGCCATACCTGGCACCTGGGCACACACAATAACAAACCCGCCTTCACGCCTAGACAGGAAAAAAAAATTCAATTGTGGAAAGAAAAATTTAATGATGCTTATCAGTATATTCAAGTTGATAACCTTTATCCAAAGAATTATGGCGCTGGAAAAATCATTGAAGTCAGGACAAAATACGCCGGTGCTCTGGTTGATGATGTCATAATGAAGGTGGTTGAGCTGAAGGGGGAATTGGTGCCGGTACGTGAGTCGCTGGTGCCTAAAAGAGGCGTAAAATATGAAATATACAATCGGGCCATTCCCGGCAGGCGCGGCCATCCCGTCGAGTTTGACGGCCGCCGCTGGTTGTTTGAAGCCCCGACGTCAATCCATGTTGCCAAAACGTTGCGGCACGCTATTCCCAAGAATGCTGTAGGCGGGCGCGTGAACGCGTTTGATTTATCCACGCCGGATAAATTGGGCCTGCGTTGGGATATGAAAAATAATGCATATTTAAAAATTAAAGATAAGTATTTAAAAGTGAAAAGGTACCCTAAAACCGCAAATAAATTTTTTCTGATTGTTAATAATCGAAAAATCAACCTGCGCTTCAAAAAAAATAAATTTCATGTAGAAAATTTTAGAGAAAGACTTAACGATATACGCAAAATAGGCTTGAGTGGCCGCGCAGGACCTACCAAGCGTAAGCATGCTGTGGATATACTGAAGAATTTGCATGGATTCGACCTTGACCGAGCCAAGACACTGTTGTCTCAATATCGTTTTCCCCCCGAAGGTTTGTTCAACGAGTATTCGTTTGCCTTGGATTTAGAACAGTATGGGGAAATTCCACCCTGGGCAAAACGTTTTAAAATTGAGGAAAGCAACGATAACTTAGTGCCGGCGCCAGGGCGCAAAATAAATGTGTATGATCCCGACGATGAATCCGTCACTCATGAACTCCTGCTTGGTACGGAAGTTGGCGCAGGCGATTATGGTATCGTTTTCCAGGATGGCAAGGATCCCGATTGGTATATCAAAATAATGCGCCCACATCCTGATGGCGACAGCGATATAGATGTCGAGGTATTGGCGGAAAAGGAAGCGGAAAGCTTTCGTTTATTTTATGGGCCGGATTCGGCAAAAATCTTTACTGATAACAAGGGTAATTTTTATAACAGAATGTACAAAATCCCCGGCGCGACATTGGATTCTCTTCCCCAGAGTAGTCTGCCGCGCGATGCTATTGAACGCTTTGTCGATATGCTGGAAAAAATGAATAACGTCAACCTGTTACACGCCGATTTGCATTCGGCGAATATGCTGTGGGATGCCGGCAGTGAAATGTTTTTCCCTATTGATATCCTTGATATCAAGAGAGATTTTTTTCGCAGCGGTAACGACTATAAAGAGGGTTTAAACCAACGTGGCGAAGACCGATGGGACGATGTCATATATGAGATCAGGCAAAAAATGGTCCCCTGAGTTCCGGCATGCATGCGGCCGTCCTGAAAGCCTCACTGGCGTCGCCAAGGCCAGCGAAACGTTTCGATAGCGATCACATTTTTGATGTTTCGCGCTTGTGGCCGGGCGCGTTTGTGATTATTTTCAGGTCAGCGAAACGTTTCGCTGAGAGGATCTGGAAATGAAGAAAGGGTTATTGCTTAACGCCGATGTCTCCGCGTTAATTTCCCGCTTGGGACATACCGATGAAATCGTCATTGCCGATGCCGGGCTGCCCATACCCGCGTCCACCGACAGGATCGACCTGGCGCTGACCCAGGGGGTGCCGGGATTTTTACAGGTATTCGGCGTGGTGGCCAGTGAGATGCAGGTGGAAAAAGCCATTATCGCCAGCGAAATGGCCGCGCATAATCCCGCGCTGCATCGGGCGTTGCTCGACCAGTTGTCACGTCTTGAGCTGGCGCAGGGCAATACCATCGACATCGATTATATCAGCCACCAGGCGTTTAAAGGGCGGACCGCCCTTAGCCGGGCCGTGATTCGCACCGGGGAGTGCACTCCTTTTGCCAACGTTATCCTCTGCTCCGGCGTCACCTTCTGAGGCAACTATGCAACCCTTATTGCAACTGACCGGTATAGACAAGTCGTTTCCAGGCGTCAAAGCGCTTTCCGGCGCGTCGCTCAAGGTCTATCCCGGGCGGGTAATGGCTTTGGTGGGGGAGAACGGCGCCGGTAAATCCACCATGATGAAGGTGTTGACCGGGATATACCACAAGGATGCCGGTACCCTCGCCTTTATGGGGCGCGAGGTCGCCTTCAGCGGCCCCAAGGCGTCGCAGGATGCCGGCATCGGCATTATTCATCAGGAACTTAATCTGATCCCCGAACTGACCATTGCCGAAAATATTTTCCTCGGGCGCGAATTTCTTAACCGTTTCGGCGGCATCGATTGGAAACGTATGTATAGCGAGGCGGACCGGCTACTGGAGCGATTGAACCTGCGCTATAGCAGCCACCGGCTGGTGGGTGAATTGGCGATTGGCGATCAGCAGATGGTGGAAATCGCCAAAGTGATTAGCTTTCAGTCAAAAGTCATTATCATGGATGAACCCACCGATGCGTTAACCGATACCGAGACGGCATCTCTGTTCAGCGTGATAAACGAGTTGAAACAGCAGGGGTGCGGCATCGTGTACATCTCCCACCGGTTAAAAGAAATTTTCGAGATCTGCGACGATGTCACCATCATGCGCGACGGACAGTTTATTGCCGAACGGCCGGTAACCGGGCTGCAAGAGGACCAACTGATTGAAATGATGGTGGGCCGCCGCCTGGAGGAACAGTATCCGCGCATTGCGCAGCGTCCGGGCGCGGAGCGGCTGGTCGTCAGCAATCTGTCGGGTCCGGGGGTGATCGATGTCAGTTTTACCCTGCGCCAGGGGGAAATCCTGGGCTGTGCCGGGCTGATGGGCGCCGGGCGTACCGAACTGATGAAAACCTTATATGGCGCCGCCAGGCGCACCGGCGGCAGCGTGACCCTTGACGGCCGCGCCGTAACGGCCAGATCGCCCCAGGACGGATTGGCCAACGGCATCGTCTATATTTCCGAAGATCGCAAGCGTGATGGGCTGGTGTTGGGGATGTCGGTTAAGGAGAACATGACGTTGACCGCTCTGCGCTACTTCAGCCATCAGGCCGGTTGGCTAAAGCACGCCGACGAGCGGGTGGCGGTGGGGGATTTCATTCGGTTATTCAATATTAAAACGCCGTCGATGGAGCAGCCTATCGGTCTGCTGTCCGGCGGTAACCAGCAAAAAGTCGCCATCGCGCGCGGCCTGATGACCCGCCCCAAGGTGCTGATCCTGGATGAGCCGACCCGGGGGGTGGACGTGGGCGCCAAGAAAGAAATTTACCAGTTGATCAACCAGTTCAAACAGGAAGGGCTCTCCATCATTCTGGTGTCCTCCGAGATGCCTGAAGTCCTGGGCATGAGCGATCGCGTCATGGTGATGCATGAAGGCCGCCTGAGCGGCATATTTCCCATTGGACAGGCCACCCAGGAAGTGCTGATGGCCGCGGCCGTCGGCAAGCTTCCTCGTACACAGCAGGAGAATCAGTGATGAATTCCCGGACCATCCCCGCCAAACGCGGCATCAGTAAAGCCTGGCTGCTGGAGCAAAAATCGTTGATTGCGCTGCTGGTGCTGATCGCCGTGGTTTCCTCGATGAGCGCTAATTTTTTTAGCCTCAACAATCTGTTCAATATTCTCCAGCAGACCTCGGTCAACGCCATTATGGCGGTGGGCATGACGCTTGTGATCCTTACCGCCGGCATTGATTTGTCCGTCGGGTCGCTGCTGGCGCTGACCGGCGCGATAGCCGCCTCGGTGGTGGGACTGGAAATGAACGTGATGGTGGCGGTGGGCGCCTCGCTGGCGCTGGGCGCGGCCATCGGCGCCGTGACCGGCCTTATCGTGGCCAAGGGCAAGGTACAGGCTTTTATCGCCACCCTGGTCATGATGCTGCTGCTGCGCGGCATTACCATGGTGTATACCAACGGCAGCCCGGTCAATACCGGCTTCAGCGATGCGGCCGACGCGTTTGGCTGGTTTGGCATCGGCCGTCCCCTTGGCGTTCCCACGCCGGTATGGATTATGGCCGTGGTATTTCTCGCCGCCTGGTACATGCTGCATCATACCCGCCTGGGCCGTTATATCTATGCGCTGGGAGGTAATGAAGCCGCTACCCGGCTGTCCGGCATCAGCGTCGATCGGGTGAAGATTATCGTCTACTCGCTGTGCGGGCTGCTGGCGGCCCTGGCGGGCATTATTGAAGTTGCCCGCCTGTCCTCGGCGCAGCCCACGGCGGGTACCGGCTATGAGCTGGACGCCATCGCCGCGGTGGTGCTGGGCGGCACCAGCCTGTCAGGCGGCAAGGGTCGCATCATGGGGACGCTGGTCGGCGCGCTGATCCTGGGCTTCCTGAATAATGGACTGAATTTATTAAGCGTTTCCTCCTACTACCAGATGATCGTTAAAGCCGTGGTAATTTTACTGGCGGTGCTGGTGGATAACAAAAGCAGTAAATAACCTCTCCCCGCAGGAATGATAAAGATGAAAATGAAAAAATTAGCTTTTTTGATGTCCGCCGTTGCCTTGGGCGCCACTCTGAGCGGCAATGCCCTGGCGAAAGACAGTATCGCGCTGGTGGTATCCACCCTGAACAATCCGTTCTTTGTCTCCATGAAAGACGGCGCCCAGCAGGAAGCGGATAAGCTGGGCTATCAGCTGGTGGTGCTTGATTCGCAGAACAATCCGGCCAAGGAACTGGCCAACGTGCAGGATCTGACGGTGCGCGGCGTTAAGCTGTTGCTTATCAATCCAAGCGATTCCGACGCGGTGGGTAACGCGGTGATCATCGCCAACCAGGCGAAGATCCCGGTTATCACATTGGATCGTAAGGCCAGCAAAGGGACCGTCGTCAGCCATATCGCCTCCGACAACCGGGTGGGCGGCAAAATGGCCGGTGATTTTATCGGCCAAAAACTGGGCCAGAATACCAAGGTCATTCAGTTGGAAGGTATTGCCGGCACATCGGTTGCGCGTGAGCGCGGCGAGGGCTTTAAACAATCGGCCGATCAGTATAAATTTACTATGCTCGCCAGCCAGCCCGCCGATTTCGATCGCACGAAAGGACTTAACGTGATGCAGAACCTGCTGACCGCGCATCCGACGGTGCAGGCGGTATTCGCGCAAAATGACGAAATGGCCCTGGGCGCCATGCGCGCCCTGCAAACCGTTAATAAAACCGATGTGCTGGTCGTCGGTTTTGACGGCACCGCCGACGGCATCAAAGCGGTGCAAAGCGGTAAACTTGCCGCCACCGTGGCCCAGCAGCCCGACCAGATCGGTATCATCGGCGTGGAAACCGCCGATAAGGTCCTGAAAGGCGAAAAAGTGGATGCGGTAATCCCGGTTGCCCTGAAGCTGGTCACCCAATAAGCCCGTACAACCTCGACAGCAGTGGCTTGCGTTATCGCCGCGCGCCGGCGATAACGCGTCTAACCAGGAAACAGGCTATGGCAATAAAAAAGCTGGTGGTTCTCGGCAGCATTAACGCGGACCATATACTTAATCTTCAACGCTTTCCCCGTCCCGGTGAAACGGTGGTCGGCAACCACTATCAGGTGGCGTTCGGCGGCAAAGGGGCTAATCAGGCGGTGGCCGCCGGCCGCAGCGGCGCGGACATTGCGTTTATCGCCTGTGTGGGCGAGGATGATATCGGCGCGCGGATTCGCCGGCAGCTGCAGGCGGACCACATCGATATTGTGCCCGTGGAACCAAGCCCGGGCGCCAGCACCGGCGTGGCGCTGATTTTTGTCAACGGCCAAGGCGAAAATATCATCGGCATCGATCCCGGCGCTAACGCCGCGGTAACCCCGGCCTACCTGGCCCGCTTCGAACCCTGGGTCATCAATGCCTCGGCATTATTGATGCAGTTGGAATCCCCCCTGGAAACCGTGATCGCCGCCGCCCGTCTGGCGCGGGATCACCAGACCCGGGTGATATTGAACCCGGCCCCGGCGCGTCAGCTGCCGGACGAATTGCTGGCCTTGGTGGATATCATAACCCCTAATGAAACCGAGGCGGAGCAACTGACCGGCGTCGCCGTGGACAATGACGCCGCCGCCGCTCGCGCCGCGCTGATTTTACATGACAAAGGCATCGCCACGGTTATTATCACCCTTGGCAGCCGCGGCGTGTGGCTAAGCGAGCGCGGCAACGGCAAACTGGTGCCCGGATTCAAGGTCAGGGCGGTGGATACCATCGCCGCCGGAGACACCTTTAACGGCGCGCTGATGACCGCGCTGCTGGAAGACCGGGACATGGATAGCGCCATCAGGTTCGCCCATGCCGCCGCCGCGCTGGCGGTTACCCGTGCGGGGGCGCAGCCGTCAATTCCCTGGCGTGACGAAATCGACGCTTTTCTACAGGGTTAGGAGCTTATTTGGCCACCATGAAGGATGTTGCCCGTCTGGCGGGCGTTTCCACCTCCACCGTATCGCACGTGATCAATAACAACCGTTTTGTCAGCGATAAGGTGCGCGATAAGGTGTTGGCGGTGGTGGAGCAGCTTAACTACGCGCCCTCGGCCCTGGCCCGCAGTCTGAAGATCAACCAGACACGCACCATCGGAATGCTGATTACCTCCAGCAATAACCCGTTTTACGCCGAAGTGGTGCACGGCGTCGAGCGCAGCTGCTACGAACGCGGCTACAGCCTTATCCTGTGCAATACCGAAGAAGATGCCGATCGCATGAGTCGCAGTATGGAGACGCTGCTGCAAAAACGCGTCGACGGACTGCTTATCATGTGCACCGAAAATAACCGGCCCTCCCGCCTGGCGCTGCGCCGCTATCCCTCTTTACCGATTGTCATGATGGATTGGACGCCGTTTGAGGACGCGCTGGATATTATCCAGGACAACTCGTTATTGGGCGGCTGCCTGGCCACTGAATATCTGATTTCGCGCGGCTACAGTAAAATCGCCTGTATTTCCGGTCCGCAGGATAAAACCACCGCGCGCCACCGTCTGCAGGGGTATCGCCTCGCCATGGAGCGCGCCGGGCTGGCGGTTCCGGCCGGTTATGAGGTTTTCAGCGATTTCGAATTTGGCGGCGGCGTGAGCGCGATGCAACAATTGTTATCCTTAACCGAGCCGCCGCACGCGGTGTTTACCGGCAATGACGCGGTTGCGGTGGGCGTCTACCAGGCGCTGTACCAGGCCGGGCTATCGGTGCCGGGGGACATGGCGGTCATCGGTTACGATGACATTGAGCTGGCAAAATACCTTACCCCGCCATTGACCACCATCAACCAGCCGAAAGACTCGCTGGGGCAGTTGGCAATCGACACCCTGCTTTACCGGTTGGAACATCCCGATACCGAACCTCAGGTGCTGGTGCTGACCCCCGAGCTGGTGGCGCGCGCGTCGGTTGGCCAACGCTGAGTCATGCAGAAGGCCGTTGCGCTGTCATGGCGCCGAAAAAAAACCGGAAACGCGGGGTTTTGTACCCGGTTCCGGTTGATCTGATAGATAACGCATGATGGCAGGGCCGGTTAACGCGCCGTGAACCCGCCCGCCAGGTTAAATCAGGCTGTTTTGGCTTGCGCCGCCGCTTTAACGATCACCGCGAAGGCGTCTGCTTTAAGCGAAGCGCCCCCTACCAGCGCGCCATCGATATCCGGCTGGGTAAACAGTTCCGCCGCGTTGCCGGCATTCACCGAGCCGCCGTACTGGATAATAACCTGTTCCGCCACGGCTTCGTCGTGTTTGGCGATATGGCCGCGGATAAACTTATGCACCGCCTGGGCCTGCGCCGGGGTGGCCGATTTACCGGTGCCGATGGCCCAGATGGGTTCGTAGGCGATAACCGCGTTGTCAAAGGCTTTGGCGCCCATGGCGTTCAATACCGCGTCAAGCTGGCGGGCGCAAACCGCTTCCGTTTCACCGGCTTCGTTTTCCGCTTCGGTTTCGCCGATACATAATACCGGGATCAGGCCCGCTTCTTTCAGGACCGCGAATTTCTCGGCGATAAGCTCATCGCTCTCTTTATGATAGGTGCGCCGCTCGGAGTGGCCGATAATGATATATTTCGCACCGATATCCTTGAGCATGTCGGCGGAAACTTCGCCGGTAAACGCGCCGGAAAGGTTGGTATCGACGTTTTGCGCGCCCAGCGCCAGCTGGCTGCCGGCAAGCTGACGCTTGGCCTGTTCCAGATACACCACCGGCGGCGCGATAGCCACGCCGCAGCCGGTCACGCCGTTTAATTCCGTGCGCAGCGCGGCGATCAGATCGTTAACCAAATGCTTGCTGCCATTCAGCTTCCAGTTACCCATTACTAACGGATATCGCATTTTAAAATCTCCAATAGGGAACGCGAAACAAAAAAATTGACTGCCCCGGGGACAGTATTACCTGCCCCCAGTATAGAGAGAAAGCGCCGCGGTGGCTTTGTTTTTTGTCATGAAACCGCGGCCGCTCAGGGTTCGGATAAGGCGAGTTTAACCGGCTCTATGGCAAAAGTGAGACCTTTGTCACCATTGTCGGCCACCACGTAACGCAAGGCGCCCCAGGACTGTTGGAAAAAGCGCGACCCTTTACCTTTGGCCAGCAGGTCGGCCACCCGGGCGTTGCTCTGCGACGCCGTCAAGGCCGGTTCGAATTCCCGCAGCAGCGCGGCCATATAACTCAGGGCCACGGTGCGCGCCGCTTTTTCGCTGCCCCCTTCCACCGCCAGGTAGGTCAGTTGCAAGGTTTTGATCTTGCCGCTGCCCTTTTCCAGGGCGGTGGAAGCATAGAGCGTCTCGTTGATTTTGCTGGCGGCGCGCGTGAGGTTCATGCCGTCGCTGCGGCTGTCGATAGCCCGGAACTCGCCTATCTGGAGGGCGGGATTGTGCGTATTGAATTGCTCGCGGAACGTCATTACCGTCAGATCAAATGTCGGGGCGCCGGCCAGCAGATAGGGCGCGGTCGTATCGGCCGTGGTTTCGGCCGCCGCGACCATCACCGACCATGATGGCAATGCCAGCAATAGGGCCGCGAGAGCGGCGCGGTTTTTGATATTCACTGCCTGTTGCTTCCCATTGGCATCACCCGGAAAAAAAACGCATGGCTCTTACCAGTAATGTTCGCTGGTAATATGACCCGGTTTGCGGCGCAGATGCTTACGCATCTCGCGCGTATCTTTTAATATCTGCTGTGTATCCCTGACCATTTGCGGATTACCGCATAACATCACATGCCCGGTTTCGGCATTCAACGGTAGCCCGACCGCGGTTTCAAGGGAACCGTCGGCTATCAGGGCGGGAACGCGGCCGGTCAACGAGCCGGGAATCTCTTCGCGGCTGACCACGGTCTGGACATGCAGCCTGCCGTTAAAACGCTGTTGCAGCTCCAGCATCATCGGCAGGTAGCTGAGGTCCCGGGCAAAACGCGCCGCATGCACCAGTACGATATCCTTGAAGCGTTCCAGCCCTTCCCCCTGCTGCAGGATGGACAGAAAAGGCCCCAGTGCCGTACCGGTCGCCAGCATCCAAAGCGTTTCGCATTGCGGGATTTCGTCCAGGACAAAAAAACCGGCGGCCTCTTTGGTTACCATCAGCGAATCCCCCGGCCGCAAGGCGTGCAGCGGAGGACTGAGCTTACCCTCGGGCACCGTCACCAGGTAAAATTCCAGGTTATCGCTGTGCGGCGCGTTGACGTAAGAATACGCGCGCTGGACACGCTCGCCGTTGATTTCCAGGCTGAGTTTGGCGAATTGTCCGGCGGTAAAAGGATCAACGGGGGCTTTAACGATTAAGCTAAAAAGGCTCTCAGTCCAGTGTTCCACATGTATGATTTTCCCGGTTACCCATTCTGCCATAACGCATTTTCCCCTTGTTCTTTCCGGCCGGTACCCGGACCGGCTAACGATTCCCCACTCTGTCACAGCGGCTGATGATGATGGCGGACCCGCTAAACGCCGGCTTTTGCCGGCATCACCCGTCGGGCCGCGAACGCGTCATTATCGGCTAATTCGGTAGCGGCATCCAGCATGGCGACGTTAATTGTTAACAATTCGTTTTGCAAATGATGCCATGGGGCAAAATCCGGGGTTAAAGAATAAAGGGATGCAGGGCGATGTCCTTGCGATCGAGGTAATGGGTCGAGGCTATGCGCCTGATGGTGCGGCTATTGCCGCGAATCAGCAGCGTTTCGGTGGTGGCCAGGTTGCCCTTGCGGGTGATGCCGCTGAGCAGATCTCCTTTGGTGATCCCGGTGGCGGAAAAAACCACGTTGTCGTTGCGCGCCATATCGTTAAGCGTCAGCACGGTATTGGCGCTGATGCCCATGGCGGCGCAGCGCGAGAGTTCATCGGCGCCGATGCGGCGATTCGACTCGTTATCGCCTTTGACCTGATGGCGGGGTAATAACCGGCCCTGCATATCGCCGTCCATCGCGCGGATGGCCGCCGCCGAGATAACCCCTTCAGGGGCGCCGCCGATGCCATACATGACATCCACTTCGCTATCCGGCATACAGGTAAGCAGGGAAGCGGCCACATCGCCGTCGGGAACGGTAAAAACGCGCACGCCAAGCCGCTGTAAACCGGCGATGCATTCATCATGGCGGGGTTTGGCCAGGATGGCCACGGTCAGCCGCGACAGGGGTTTATTCAGTTTACGGGCAATGTTGCGCAGATTTTCATCCAGGGGCAGGTTAAGATCGATTGCGCCTTTGGCATCAGGGCCGACCACCAGCTTTTCCATATACATATCCGGCGCGTGCAGAAAGGCGCCTTTTTCCCCCACCGCCAAGACCGCCAGCGCATTGGCCTGGCCCATGGCCGTCATTCGGGTGCCTTCGATGGGATCCACCGCGATATCCACCGCGTCTCCGTCACCGGTGCCGACGGCTTCGCCGATATACAGCATCGGCGCTTCGTCGATTTCGCCTTCGCCAATGACAATACGCCCGTCGATCCGCACCTGGTTGAGCATAATGCGCATGGCCTGGACCGCCGCATTATCGGCCGCGTTCTTATCGCCGCGGCCCAGCCAGCTGTAGCCCGCCAGCGCGGCGGCTTCGGTTACACGGGAGAATTCGATGGCTAATTCACGTTTCATGTTAAACCTTGCGTTTTCAATCAAGAGAAGTTTATCGCAAAGTTTATCACACCTGGCGCGCATTCCGGGCGGCGGAACCGCGACGCAATGCGGCCAGGATAAAACGCGCCGTCCGGGGCCTTATTCGTCCGAGCGTTCTTCCCACGCGCGGGCGCGTTCAACCGCCTTTTTCCAGCCGCTATAGCGAACGTTGCGTTCCACCGTTTCAATGCTCGGGCGGAATTCCCGTTCAATTACCGCCTTGCTCCTGACTTCTTCCACATCGTTCCAGAAGCCCACGGCCAGGCCGGCCAGATAAGCCGCGCCCATGGCGGTGACTTCCCGCACTTCGGGCCGCTCGACGCGGGTGCCGAGGATATCGGATTGGAACTGCATCAGGAAGTTATTGGCCACGGCGCCGCCGTCCACCCGCAGGGACTGGAGGCGGGCGCCGGAATCCGCCTGCATGGCATCGAGCAGATCCCGGGTCTGGAAGGCAATGGATTCGAGGGTGGCGCGAATAATATGATTCGCGTTAACGCCGCGGGTCAAGCCGAATATCGCGCCGCGCGCATAGGGATCCCAATACGGCGCGCCCAGGCCGGTAAACGCAGGTACCACATACACCCCATTGGTATCCTTCACCTTGGTGGCGAAATATTCCGAATCGGTGGCGTCGCTTATCAGTTTTAGCTCGTCGCGCAGCCACTGGATGGCGGCGCCGGCAACAAACACCGCGCCCTCCAGGGCGTAATTGACTTCACCGCGCGGTCCGCAGGCGATGGTGGTCAGCAACCCGTGTTTGGATTGTACCGCCTTGGTGCCGGTATTCATCAGCAGGAAGCAACCGGTGCCGTAGGTATTCTTGGCCATGCCGGGCTGCACGCACAGCTGCCCGTAGAGCGCGGCCTGCTGATCGCCCGCGATGCCGGCGATAGGAATACGGGTGCCGCCTTTACCGCCGATATTGGTCTGCCCGTAAACTTCGGACGAGGGACGCACGTCCGGCAGCATGGAGCGGGGAATATCCAGAATTTCCAGCAGCTTGTCGTCCCATTCCAGTTTATGGATATCAAACAGCATGGTGCGCGAGGCATTGGTATAGTCGGTGACATGCACCCGACCCTGCGTCATGCGCCAGATAAGCCATGTGTCGATGGTGCCGAACAGCAGTTCGCCGCGTTTGGCGCGTTCCCGGGCGCCCTCGACATTGTCCAGGATCCATTTCACCTTGGTGCCGGAGAAGTAGGGATCGATAACCAACCCGGTGGTTTTGCGCACATAATCCTCAAGGCCGTCGCGCTTTAACTTTTCACACATATCCGAGGTGCGGCGACACTGCCAGACAATCGCGTTGTAGACGGGTTTGCCGGATTCCTTATCCCAGACCACCGCCGTTTCACGCTGGTTGGTGATGCCGATGCCGGCGATTTGGTCGGAACGGATATCGGCCTTGGCCAGGGCTTCCACCAGGGTCGAGCTTTGCGATGCCCAGATTTCCATCGGATCGTGTTCCACCCAGCCCGGTTTGGGATAAATCTGGGTGAATTCGCGCTGCGAAACGCTGACGATATTGGCGTCATGATCCATGACAATGGCGCGGGAGCTGGTTGTTCCCTGGTCGAGAGCCACAATATATTTTTTATCTGATGACATAATTGATTCCTGCAAAAGTTATAATTCACATGGTAAGCATTATGCTTTACGTTCGGAATTGGCGGCGTTTGGCGAGCGTGTCTCCTCCAGGCCATCCTCAACAATATTAGAAGGAAGATAAGGGCTAATCAGCGAACGATAGATAAAGGCGCCCAGGCAGGCCCCGACAATAGGCGCAATCAGCGGCACCAGGAAGTAGGGGATTTCACGTCCGCCGGTAAAGGCCACTTTGCCCCAGCCCACCAGGAACGCAAACACCTTGGGACCGAAATCACGGGCGGGGTTAAGGGCGAATCCGGTCAACGGACCCATCGAAGCGCCGATTACCGCGATCAGGAGACCGATCAGCAACGGCGCCAGCGGGCCGCGGGGGATGCCGTTGCCGTCATCGGTCAGGGCCAGGATCAGGCAGAGCAGGATGGCCGCGATAACCGTTTCCACTAAAAACGCCTGGATAACGGTGATATGGGGGTTGGGGTAGGTGGAGAACACGCCGGCAAGCTGCAGGCTTTCCACGCTGCCGCGCACCATATGGTTTGTCTGTTCAAAATCGAAAAACAGGCTGTAATAAAGGCCGTAGACCAATGCCGCGCCGCAGAACGCGCCGAGCATTTGGGCAATAGTATAGGGCAAGACTTTACGACCTTCGAAGCTGGCGAACAGCCATAGGGCGATGGAAACCGCCGGGTTGAGGTGGGCGCCGGACACGGCGGCGGTGAGATACACGGCCAGAGCGACGCCCAGGCCCCAGATAATGCTGATTTCCCACTGGCCGAAACTGGCGCCGGCCAGTTTCAGGGCGGCGACGCACCCGGCGCCGAAGAAAATCAGTAACCCGGTTCCCAAAAATTCAGCTATGCATTGGCCTTTCAATGTTGGAGTTCGTTGTTGGCTCATAATCTTTTCCTGCTGGCGAAAAGTGAAGTAGCAGCCGAGGACATGTCTGCTTACCGAATCAAATCTAACCTAGTAAGACATGTAGGTATGTTGTAAATTTATCGTTAACGAGCAGAAACGAGAAATATCGAAATCAAATTGTGTGCAGTACGTCATAAAAATGAGCGTATTCGCTTAATTTAGACTGAAAAGGACAAAATATCTGTGTGCTGGCTATCACCTTTTTTAACAGAGGATGTTAATTGCCAAAACGGGCATGCAATGCGCGGGAAAACTTACCCCGCCCCGCGGGCTTGATAGCGTACAATAACAACCGTCTTATTCGGCCGTTTGGGCGATTGCGGCTGGACACCAGGGGTAGGGCTACTTAAAATCCCCTCACCGGACTGTACCAAAGGCATTTTGACACGCGCTTTTGCGCTGCTGACGCAAAGACGGCTACAGGGCTACACCCAGGCGTGTGGCTCACATTCACGATTACACCTTGTAGGCTTAAGGGGGCTGAAATGGCTTTTGAAGTATTTGAAAAATTAGAAGCGAAGGTACAGCAGGCGATAGATACCATCACGCTGTTGCAAATGGAAATTGAAGAATTGAAGGAGAAAAACAACAGTTTGGCTCAGGAGATTTCGCAAGCGTCCAGCAACCGTGAATCGCTGGTAACTGAAAACGAGCAGTTAAAGCAGGAGCAGGGCGTATGGCAAGAGCGTTTGCGCGCATTGCTCAGTAAAATGGAAGAGGTTTAACGCCGCTTGGCCGGCGGCAATAAGGGCGATACCCGATCGCCCTTTTGTGCGCCGCGGCGGGTTATTCGAGGTCTAAGGCGTCTTCCGACAGGATGATGCCGGTATTATCGGCATAAAGATGATCGCCGGAAAAGAAGGTGACCCCGCCAAAATTGACCCGGATATCGCTCTCGCCGATACCCTCGCTCGCGGCGCCCGCCGGCGTGGCGGCCATGGCCTGGATGCCCAGATCGAGCTCCTCGAGATCGTCCACTTGACGCACCGCGCCGTAGACCACGATGCCTTCCCACTCGTTTTGCGCCGCAAGCATGCCCAGCTCGGCATTAATCAGCGCGCGCCTGACCGAACCGCCGCCGTCGACGACTAATACGCGGCCCAGTCCGTTTTCTTCAAGCACGTCATAAAGCAAACCATTATCCTCGAAACATTTCACGGTAACGATCTGCCCGCCAAACGATGTCCTCCCGCCAAAATTGCTGAAGAGAGGTTCAACAACATTCACGTCTTCATGATAAATGTCGCATAGTTCTGAAGTATCGTATTTCATAGGATTTACGTCGGTTTGCCGCTGGAGCGCAAAGTATATCGCGTTCTCGCGCCAGTTGCCAAAATCATCAATTGTTAACTTGATGCGCGTCAGAAAACGTTTAGCTAAACAACAACCCGACGGCAAACAGGATATTGATAAGCAAGGCGCATTTGACGGTTTTTTCAAGCATGGGCCGGATGCCCGACGGGTCAGGTTCGTGCAGGACATAACGCGCCTGCATATACAGCGCCGGCACGGCCAGGGCGAACAGCCAGCCCACCAGGTTGCGCAACTCGAGCAGGGTGAAAACGGCCAGGCATAACACCGCGCACGCCAGCAGGCCCGCGTGATAATAACGCGCCCGCAGCGGCCCGAGACGCACCGCCAGGGTATTCTTCCCGGCCAGGCGATCGGATTCAATATCGCGCAGGTTATTGATATTCAATACCGCCGCCGCCAACAGTCCGCAGGCGGTGGCCGGCAACATCACGATGGTATGGAAGGCGCCGATTTGCAAATAATAGCTGCCGCCGACGCTGAGCCAGCCGAAAAAAATCAGCACCGACAGATCGCCAAGCCCCATATAACCGTAAGGGCGGGTGCCCATGGTATAGGTAATGGCGGCGATAATCGACAAAATGCCAAGGGCCAGGAATCCCAGGATATCCGCGGGTTTTTCGCAGGCAATGGCAATGAGCGTCGCGCCAGAAATAAGCGATAGGGCGATGGCGATAATCAACGCCAGTTTCATCTGCTCGCGGGTGATAACGCCCATTTGCATACCGCGCAACGGTCCGATGCGGCCATGATCGTCGCTGCCTTTGACGGAATCGCCATAATCATTGGCCAGGTTGGACAGGATTTGCAGCAGCGCGGCGGTGAGCAGCGCCAGCAGCGCGACGCCGGGTTTGAAATGGCCTTGCCAGCCGGCGATCGCCGAGCCGGTGACGATGGAGGCCAGCGCCAGCGGCAGCGTGCGCAAACGCAGGCTGACCATCCAGGCTTTGGTCGGACTGATAGTGACGGTTTCGCTCATAATTAACGAATCTTATGTGTAATACCCGGTTTTGGCAAAAAAAACGGGAGGCCGGAGCCTCCCATTGCGGATGTCGTCTATCCAGTGGCGTTTACAGGATAAATCGGCTCAAATCTTCATCAGATATTAGCTCATCCAGATGGCTACGAACATAATCTGCATCAATTGTAATTGTTTTACCATCCCATTCGCTGGCGTCGTAGGAAATATCTTCCATTAATCGCTCAAGCACGGTATGCAGGCGACGGGCGCCGATATTCTCGGTGCGTTCGTTAACCTGCCAGGCGGCCTCGGCGATGCGGCGGATGCCGTCGGCGGTAAATTCAATGCTGACGCCTTCGGTGGCCATCAGCGCTTTGTACTGAATCGTCAGTGAAGCGCTCGGTTCGGTCAGGATACGCTCGAAGTCGTTGGTCGTCAGCGCTTCAAGCGCAACGCGAATCGGCAGCCGGCCCTGTAGCTCCGGAATCAAATCCGACGGACTGGACACCTGGAACGCGCCGGAGGCGATAAACAGGATATGATCGGTTTTTACCATGCCGTGCTTAGTGGAGACGGTACAACCTTCCACCAGCGGCAGCAAATCCCGTTGCACGCCCTCGCGGGAAATATCCGGGCCGGATGTTTCGCCGCGCTTGCAGATTTTATCAATTTCATCGATAAACACGATGCCGTGCTGCTCGACGGCTTCGATGGCCAGCTCTTTCAGTTCTTCCGGATTGACAAGCTTAGCCGCCTCTTCCTCAACCAGCAGCTTCAGCGCTTCCTTGATGCTTATTTTACGCGGCTTTTGTTTTTGTCCGGCCAGGTTTTTAAACATGGATTGCAGCTGATTGGTCATTTCCTCCATTCCCGGGGGCGCCATGATCTCAACGCCCATCGGCGCGGCGGACAGGTTTATTTCAATTTCTTTATCGTCAAGCTGGCCTTCGCGCAATTTTTTACGAAAGTTCTGCCGCGCCGGCGAGGACTCGGTGGCTTCTTCCGGCTGGCCCCAGTTATTTTTGGCCGGGGGAATAAGCACGTCCAGCACACGTTCTTCCGCCAGTTCTTCAGCGCGCTGACGATTTTTATCCAGGGATTGCAGGCGCACCATTTTTACCGCCGCATCGGTCAGGTCGCGGATAATCGAGTCAACCTCTTTGCCGACGTAACCGACTTCGGTAAATTTGGTGGCTTCAACCTTGATAAAGGGCGCATTGGCAAGCTTGGCCAGGCGACGGGCGATTTCGGTTTTACCGACGCCGGTCGGGCCTATCATCAGGATATTTTTCGGCGTCACTTCGTGGCGCAGTGCTTCGTCCAGCTGCATGCGGCGCCAGCGGTTGCGCAGCGCAATGGCGACGGCGCGTTTCGCGTTATGCTGACCGATGATATAGCCGTCCAGTTCGCTGACGATTTCACGTGGAGTCATCTCAGACATTTTCAGGTTCCTTCACTTTGGAGGTTAATTCTTTAATAGTGTGGAATTGATTGGTGTAAATGCAGATGTCCCCCGCAATCGTCAATGCTTTCTCTACTATATCCCGCGCCCCAAGCTCGGTGTTATCAAGCAGGGCGCGCGCGGCGGCCTGGGCATAGGGGCCGCCGGAACCAATAGCGATCAGATCGTCTTCCGGCTGGATAACATCGCCGTTGCCGGTAATGATGAGCGACGTTCTCTCATCCGCCACCGCCAGTATGGCCTCCAGCTTGCGTAACATGCGATCGGTGCGCCAGTCTTTGGCCAACTCCACGGCCGCCTTGGTCAGATGGCCCTGATGCTGTTCCAGCTTACGCTCGAACAGTTCAAATAAGGTAAAGGCATCCGCGGTGCCGCCGGCAAAACCCGCTATAACCTGATCATTGTAAAGCGAGCGGACTTTGCGCACATTCCCTTTCATCACGGTATTACCCAGGGTGGCCTGGCCGTCGCCGCCGATGGCCACACTGCCATTGCGGCGTACGCTTACGATTGTTGTCACGAGCAACCCTCCGGTAACTATAGATTCAAACGCCTCATAATTAGTATGAGACATATTGAATGTATAGATGGGGTGGGATTAGGGGTTTTCAACCCCCACTGGCGATGGGGATGCAATTTGATACCCCGGAGGCGCGTAAATTCTGCAGCGACTTATCGGCGCCGGCGCGGGTGGAATAAGGCCCCAACATGACGCGATTCCAGCCGCCATTGCTGGTGATCCGGCTTTCAATCCCGCCGAAGGCGAGCTGGGCGCGGATAGACTCGGCCTGATCCATCGCTTTGAACGAACCGCACTGGATAAGCCAGCGTTGGGCTTTTTCAGCCGGTTCTTTGTCCGCCTTGGGTTCCGCCTTGGGTTCGGCGCGGGCTTCCGCTTTCGGCTGCGGCTCCGGTTGTATGGCGGTCACAGGCGCCTGACGGGCCGGCTGCTGCACCTGCTGTACGGCCGGCGCCTGACGGGCCGGCTGCTGCACCTGCTGTACGGCCGGCGCCTGGCGGGCCGGCTGCTGCACCTGCTGTACGGCCGGCGCCTGGCGGGCCGGCTGCTGTACCTGCTGTACGGCCGGCGCCTGGCGGGCCGGCTGCTGTACCTGCTGGGCGGCCGGCGCCGGACGCGGCTGCTGTTGTTCTACCGGCGCGGAAAAGACCTGGCGGGGTTGTACCGGCGTGACGGCGCCGAGCGCCGGACGCGGCGCAGGCGCCGCCTGGAACGATGGCTGGTTCTGTTGGTTCTGCTGGTTACGGGGGTGATTCGCCGCCGGTGTTTTCACCTGGTCGTTATAAGGCACTTCATTGAGGTGGGTCGGCTGCTGGCGCATATCCGCCTGCATCTGCTCAAGAAGCTGGCGCTGCTCGTCGGTCAATTGGGCCGGTGTTTGCACTTCGCCGCCCGCCGTGGGTTCGGTAGGCGTTTGCACACCTATCTGGCGGTTTTCCAGTTCTTTTATATAGCGCCAGCGCTCTTCCGGTTTGGGCGGCAGACCGTTGCTGGTATGGTTGCCGTGGCTTGGCAGGATGACCGCCTCCTCCGTCTTATTGTGGGCAATAAAGTAGAGACCGCCGACAAACGTAATCAATAAGGCGACCGCCAATGCGATCATGGTCTTAGAAATGCCGGAAGAGGAGCGTTTTTTTCGACTGTTGGTTTTTTTGCGCCGCGTATTTGTCCTTCCACGGCCTACATAGTCTCTTTGTGCCACTGTCGTTTCGCTAAGTTTGAGAAAGTAACCAGCCCGTCATGTTACTGAAGGCAATAAAATTTGACTAGCGCCTGTAATCCTAAAGCGCGTTTTGTTTTATGCGGGGCACGGCGGTACTGCCCCGGACGATCAGTTTGCTATCCAATAGCAGGGAGGTATTCGCTACCGCCTGTTGCCTGAGCTGTTGCAAGAGTAACAAAAGCGCCTCGCGCCCGAGCTCATAGCCCGGCTGGGCCACGGTTGTCAACGGCGGGTCGCAGAATTTCGCCAGCGTAATATCATCAAAGCCTACCAGGGACAGATCGCCCGGCACGTGCAGCCCGATTTTTTTCGCCTGTGACAAAACGCCGAACGCTATGATATCACTGTGACAAAAGATAGCAGTAGGCGGATACGTTCGCGACATTAATGCATTCAGTCCCGCCGCGCCGGCCTCGAAACTGACGTCGCCCTGGATGACGACATGGTCATCGGCGGGGATGCCATGGCGTCGCAGCGCCTGAATATACCCTTGTACCCGGTAATGGCAAAGCGTCAGATGCTCCGGCCCGCTAATACAGGCAATACGCCGGTGCCCAAGGCTGAACAGATAATCCACCGCCTCATAGGCCGCGGTAAGATTATCAATATGCACGGTGGGCAATGCAAGCTCCGGGACAAACTCATTGACCATCACCATCGGCGGCAGGTTTTGCTGTTCCTCGATATCAATGGCAAACGGCGGCCCGGATCCTAGCAGCAACATACCATCTATCTGCCTGGCAATGATCAAATCACTAAAGCTTTTTTTATGTGGCCGCTGATGGGCGCAGTCGGCAATCAAGACCAGATAACCGTTTTCATCGGCGGTTTCCTCGATGCCGCGCAGGATGTCAGAGAAAAAGGGATCGCAGATATCGGGCACCAGCGCCAGCAGGTTACGGGTTTCGTTGCGTTTTACCTGGCGGCCGAGAGGCTGTGGGGAATAGCCGACATCGCTCACGGCGAGCTGGACTTTTCTGCGCGTCGTGACCGAGACCTTTTCCGGATTCATCAGCGCCCGGGAAACCGTGGCCGTCGACACGCCGGCTTTTTCCGCCACATCCTTCATGGTCGCTATGCCGGCAAACTTTTTTGGTTGCACATCTTTCTCCTGATGTCAGCGCAATAGACGAACACAGCTTCATCGCGCATGTTCCCATAGGGTGTTCCGCGGCCGCCAACGTGAGCGCCTGGGATTGTGACGGACGCGAACGTCGGCACAAGAAGGTTCCATTTTTTCCAGGCCCGTCCTTTCTATCAGATAGTGCGTTACTTGAGTTACTAAAAAGATCGGTCCGGTACTCACTTTGAATATTATCCGAATGCGGCCCGCAAAATACTGATAACCCCGACAGGATTAAATATCCATCGGATCGACATCCAGCGACCATTTTACCTTGCGCGCCTGAGTCATGGTGCCGACCAGCGGCAGGCTGGCGGCGACCAGCCGTTGCAACTGCGCGCGGGATGGGTGCTGCAACAGCAATTGCCAGCGAAAGCGTCCGCCGCGTTTGGGCAGCAGCGCCGGAATCGGCCCCATCAGCCACGTGGCTTCGTCGCGCAGCGGGCTGGCATCCAGTAGTTGGCGCAGGCGTTCGAGGAACAGCCGGGCCTGCTGATTGTCATGGTCTTCCGCGCGAAACAGGATATGGCTGGTAAACGGCGGCAACATTACCGTCTGGCGCTCGGCCAGCGCCTGTAGCGCAAAGGCCATATATCCTTCATGCAGCAATACCTGCAGTAACGGGTGATCGGGATGGTGTGTTTGCAAAAACACTTCGCCCGGTTTGCCCGCGCGCCCCGCGCGTCCGGAAACCTGGGTATAAAGCTGCGCGAACCGCTCCGCGGAGCGAAAATCCGCAGAGAACAGCGCGCCGTCCACATCCAGCAGCGACACCAGCGTGACGTCGGGGAAATGATGCCCTTTCGCCAGCATTTGGGTACCGATTAAAATCCGGGGGCCGCCTTTTTGCACTTCGGCCAAATGGTGTTCCAGCGCGCCTTTGCGCGATGTGGTGTCGCGATCGACGCGGGTAATGGGGGTGGTGGGGAATAATGCCGCCAACGTTTCTTCAAGTTGCTCGGTGCCGAGGCCAACCGGCACAAGTTGGGTGGAACCGCACTGAGGGCATTGATTGGGGATCGGCCGTTGGCTATCGCAATGATGGCAACGCATCAGGCGCTGCTGCTGGTGAAGGGTATAATAATGATCGCAGCGCTGGCATTCGGCGATCCATCCGCATTCGTGGCACAGCAACGCCGGGGCGAAACCGCGCCGGTTCAGGAACAGCAGCACCTGGTTACCGGCATCAAGATGGGTACGCATTTTGTTCAGCAACGGCTGCGACATACCGTTGGTCAGCGCCAGTCCTTTTAGATCCTGCAACTGCTGCGTGGCCGGCCGGGCGTTGCCCGCGCGTTTGCCGAGCGTCAGGTTGCGGTACTTTTTCAACTGGACGTTATACAGGGTCTCCAACGCGGGCGTCGCCGACCCCAGCACAATGGGGATGTTTTCTTCGCGCGCACGGAATACCGCCAGGTCGCGGGCATGGTAACGCCAGCCCTCGTGCTGTTTATAAGAGCTGTCATGTTCTTCGTCGATAACGATAATGCCCAGGCGGGCAAAGGGCGTAAACAGCGCCGAGCGGGTGCCGATGACAATCGCCGCCTCGCCGCTGCGCGCTTTTAGCCAGACCGCCATGCGCTCACTGTCGTTCAAACCGGAATGCAGTACTTCCACCGGCGCGTGAAAGCGTTCGCGAAAGCGGGCAATGGTCTGCGGGGTCAGGCCGATTTCCGGCACCAGAATCAGCGCCTGCTTGCCGTTGGCTAAAATATTTTCCAGCACCGTCAAATAGACTTCTGTTTTACCCGAACCGGTAACCCCGGCCAGCAGCCAGGCGGCGAACCGATCGTCTTCGCTGCGGATCGCGCCGACGGCGGTGGCCTGTTCCGTGTTTAGCCGCAACCTTTCCCCCTCGACCCGATAGCCGTCGCGCCAGTCGCTGCCGGCGACCGGGCTGGAACGCAAATCGCTTAACCCTTTGGCGCGCAGGGCCTGCAACGCGCTGTCGGCCAACATGAGCTCAGCCACCTGATGCCGGTAAACCGGGCCTTGCAACAAGGCTCCCAGCGCCTGCTGCTGTTTCGGCGCCCGTTTCAAGCTATCAAGCGTCGTCGCCCGCCCCTGTTCGGTGGCGAACCATTGCCATAACGGCGTCATTTCCGCCGGCTTGCCCTGGCGAATCAATACCGGCAACGCATGGAACAACACTTCGCCGACGGGGTAGTGATAATAACCAATGGCCCAATTCAGAATGCGCCACAGACTTGGCGGGAACAGTGAATGTTGATCAAGCACGGCGCTGATGCTTTTCAGCTTATCCAACGGCAATTCGCTTTCTTCGCTGATGCCGGTGACGATGCCGATGGCATGACGTTGCCCAAATGGAACACGCACGCGTCCGCCCATCGCGGGATGCAGATGGCCGGGCAAAAGATAATCGAAGGTGCGTGCCAATGGCACCGGTAACGCAACGTGAACAACAGGCATTGGATCATCCAGGGTGGAAAAAATGCGCTGATAGTGTACACTGTGTCGCCTTCAATGCACGGATGTGTTTGCAAAGCCCGGTGGCATTCTGTATGATTCGCCGCCTTTGGTGCTATTCGGCATTAGAGAAACTCAACTCCATTCGCGTGGTGTCCGGCGGAAGAAGACTGGATAGCGACGCGGCCTTACGACGAGGTTTTCCATGAAAAAAGATATCCATCCTAAATATGTAGAAATTACTGCAACCTGTTCTTGCGGTAACGTTATCAAGACCCACTCCACGCTGGGCCACGATATAACCCTGGACGTGTGCGGCGCTTGCCATCCTTTCTATACCGGCAAACAACGCGTTGCGGACACCGGTGGACGTGTAGATCGCTTCAACAAGCGTTTCAGCGTTCCGGTCAGCAAAAAATAATCAACTGACCGACAATAGAAAGATCACCCGGCGTGACTTTTGCCCGTTAACCAAGCCCCGGCCGTCAGGTTGGGGCTTGGTTTTTTAACGGGTGGGCACGTGTTCTCTTCCCCGTTTTATTGTGACCTCCTTTATAAACGCGCCGCGCCTGCCCGAACCTTTCTTTTGACAGCTTGCTTCAGCAACTCGATGATTGCGCCATTGCGCTGGATTTTTGCATAGAACAATGCGTTACAGCCATAATCAAAGCCTTCGATATCGGTAGCCGGCTCGTCAAGCAATCGTTTTACCGTCTGGGCATGGCCATTGAACACGGCGCAATGTAACGGGGTCCATCCGTCATCCCTGCGCACATTGATCTCGATATCGGGCTTGCGCAATAGCCTGTCTACCAGCAGGGTATCGCCTCGGGTCGCGGCATAATGCAACGCAGTCCAGCCTTCAGCCTGGGCGATATTGATATCGATCTCCGGCAACTCAATCAGGCAAACGGCGATATCGGTATGAGATAACGCCAGCGCGCTCAGCAAGGCCGTCCAGCCGAGGTTGTCGACAACGTTAGCGTTAATGCCGGGCGCGGCCAGCAATCGTTGTACGATGGGGCCGAGACCCTCGCTGACCGCGAAGTGCAGGGGCGTACGGCCATCGTTATCACAATGGTTCACATCAATGCCCGTCGTGTTCAGCAATTGCCCTATCACCGCTATTTTATTGTCAAGTATGGACTCAACAAAATGCTCGTGGCCGAGAGCCAGGGCGCCATAATGCAGCGCGGTCGCGCCAAGATTATCAGGGGCGTTAGCGTCAATCTCTTGTCTTGCCAGCAATAACTTCATCATAGAGACATGGCCGAACGCAGCGGCGCAATGCAGCGCCGTAGAACCGAGATTGTTACCGGCGTGGATATTGATGCCGGGTTGGGCAAGCAATTGAGCGCTGATAGCTTCATTATCCATCAGGGCGGCAAAATGCAGAACGCTGAAGTTATTCCAATCGGCGGCATTGACATCTATTCCCGGCAGCGCAAGCAGTTGTTTGACGATAGCGGAATGATTAAACCAGATCGCTTCCATTAACAGCGTCCTGCCATGTTTTTTTTCATTGAGCGTGGCTATATTCAACGCCATGGTCTGGTTATCAAGCGTGGCGCTATGCGACGCGGTGGCTTGGCAAAAGGGCACTATCCTCTTGTCTCCACAGCGGATATGCGCAAATATTTGCCGCTCCCGCGTCTCTTTTTTAATGCCCCGCAACGCAAACAACGCCTCGTCCCGGTAGAGACCTCCCAATTCCGCCATGCTAAGTAAATCGGCCAAGTCCAGGTAACTGAAAATAGCGGCCTTGATTTCGGAGGGCATGGCGGCCAACGATGACACTGGAGGCGGGTCGATATTTTTACAAGACATGTTATCCGGGCATGGCGAAATCGATTGTATTTTGCTGACGAAACGTTGAAGCGACACAGGGGGAGGGGCAGGAGACGATGGACGTTGGGCTGAGAAAAAAAGAATCGGAACAGGGATGCCGGGTAAAGCAAAATGAAGCGTATTCATAGTATTAAGCCCATGTGAAGTAAGGCTTTTATGATAATGGTTACCAAAGGGAATTCAGCCTTTTTTATCGCCGCCCTTGGGCGATAAAGGCCCGCCCCGGAAGGCCTCCGCTGGCGAGGAAATTTATTTAACTGATTTTTAATGATTTTTTTCTATTTATCACCAGCGAGAGTGAAAGAAGGGCTTCGCTTAATACGTTAATGCCCGTCAGTTAATAACCGGCAGGCTGCGACGGCACAGGGATTTATGCCTGGCAGGGTGTATGCCGACAACGATTCGCCTGGGGAGAACACAGGTAGCGCGAAGCTTTCACTACGCGCTGACCGTGACTGGGCGCGGCTAGTACTCCCAGGTGTCCGGATCGATGCCCATTTCGCGCATCAGTTCCTTGGCCGCCTCGGGGATTTCGTCGCTACGCTCTTTACGTAAATCGTTATCGTCAGGTAATGGCTGGCCGGTAAACGCATGCAGGAACGCCTCGCAAAGCAGTTCGCTGTTGGTGGCATGCCGCAGGTTATTGACCTGCCGCCGGGTTCTTTCGTCGGTAAGGATTTTCAGAACCTTCAGCGGAATGGATACCGTGATTTTTTTGACCTGCTCACTTTTTTTACCATGTTCAGCATAAGGGCTGACATACTCACCTTTCCATTCCGCCATGGGATACCTTAACTCTCATCAAATGAATAATATGCTAAAAACGAGCAGATTATGCCGTATCCGTCCGTTTCCCACTACCTGGTGTCCGCTTATTTTGCGACTTATCAACTTTTCCTATCACCCCGCCCTCGACCTTGCCGGGCGACTACGGTAAAAAGTCAGTTAGATTTTAACACTTAAAACCCGCATAATTTTAGCTGTTATTAATGCATTGCTCAATCTATACGCAAAGAAGTTTAGATGTCCAGATGTATTGACGTCTATCTCCGGGCGGTTTACTCTTTGACCTTCAAACTCACGCACACATTCAGGATGCGGATACATGACGCGCAAGCAGGCCACCATCGCAGTTCGCAGCGGGTTGAATAATGATGAACAGTTCGGCTGCGTCGTTCCCCCGATAACCCTTTCCAGCACCTATAACTTTACCGATTTCAACCAGCCGCGCGTTCATGATTATTCGCGGCGCGGTAACCCGACCCGCGATGTGGTTCAGCGCGCGTTGGCGGAACTGGAGGGCGGCGCGGGCGCGGTCATGACCAGCAGCGGTATGTCGGCGATACATCTTGTCTGTACGGTATTTTTGCAACCCGGCGACCTGCTGGTGGCGCCGCATGATTGTTATGGCGGCAGCTATCGCCTGTTTGACAGCCTGAGCAAACGCGGCGCGTACCGGGTCAAATTCGTCGATCAGGGGGATGAGCGGGCGTTGCAGGCGGCGCTTGACGAGAAACCCAAGCTGGTGCTGATCGAAACGCCCAGCAACCCGCTGCTGCGGGTGGTGGATATTGCCGCGATTTGCCAGCTCGCCCATCAGGCCGGCGCCTTGTGCGTGGTGGACAATACCTTTATGAGCCCGGCGCTGCAGCAGCCGCTGGCCCTGGGGGCCGATCTGGTGGTGCACTCCTGCACCAAATATCTTAACGGGCACTCGGATGTGGTGGCCGGCACGGTGATATCCAACGATCCGGCGCACGCCACCGAGCTTGCCTGGTGGGCCAATAACATCGGCGTGACCGGCGCCGCCTTCGACAGCTACCTTTTATTACGCGGCATCCGTACCCTGGCGCCGCGCATTCGCCAGCAGCAAAGCAATGCCCTGGAGATTGTCGCCTATTTGCAGCAGCAGCCGCTGGTGAAAAAATTATATTACCCCGGCCTGCCCGACAACGCGGGCCATGAAATCGCCCGTCGCCAGCAAAAAGGCTTCGGCGCCATGCTCAGTTTTGAAGTGAACGGCGATGAATCAGTGCTGCGGCGCTTCTTGTCCAGCCTGGAATTGTTCACCCTGGCGGAATCCCTCGGTGGGGTGGAAAGCCTGATTTCCCATGCCGCCACCATGACCCATGCGGGCATGGCGCCCGAGGCGCGCGCCGCGGCCGGTATATCAGAAACATTATTGCGGGTGTCCGTTGGCATCGAAGACAGCGAAGATTTAATTGCCGATCTGGAACAGGCTTTCCAGGCGGCGGCGAAGAGGTAGGTATGAGTGCTCTGGGAACGACGGTACGCTTGGCCGGCAGGCAACTGCACAAGTTTGGCGGCAGCAGCCTGGCCGATGTAAAGTGTTACCAACGGGTCGCCGGCATTATGGCCGACTACAGCCAACCCGGTGATTTGATGGTGGTCTCCGCGGCCGGTTCCACCACCAACCAGCTGATAAGCTGGCTCAAACTGAGCCAGACCGATCGTCTTTCCGCGCATCAGGTTCAGCAGACCCTGCGCCGCTACCAGCAGCAGCTGTTCGCCGGCCTGCTGCCGCCCGAACTTGCTGAACCGATGATGGCGGAATTTATCCGCGATCTGGAACGTCTGGCGGTATTGCTGGACGGCGCGGTCACCGATGCCGTTTACGCGGAGGTGGTCGGCCACGGCGAAATCTGGTCGGCGCGTCTTATGGCGGCGGTTCTCAACCGCCAGGATATGGAAGCGGTCTGGCTGGACGCGCGGGATTTCCTGCGCGCCGAGCACGCCGCCCAGCCGCAGGTCGACGAAGGGCTGTCATGGCCTTTAATGCAGCAGCTATTGGCGCAATACCCCGGCAAACGTCTGGTGGTGACCGGCTTTATCTGTCGCAACCAGGCAGGGGATACAGTGTTGCTTGGGCGCAACGGCAGCGATTACTCCGCCACGCAAATCGGCGCGCTGGCCGGTGTGGCCAGGGTAACCATCTGGAGCGACGTGGCCGGGGTCTACAGCGCCGACCCACGCAAGGTAAAGGATGCCTGCCTGCTGCCCCTGCTGCGCCTGGACGAAGCCAGCGAACTGGCGCGCCTGGCGGCGCCGGTATTGCATACCCGTACCCTGCAGCCGGTCTCGGGCAGCGATATCGATTTGTTACTGCGCTGCAGCTATCAGCCGGAACAGGGATCGACCCGTATCGAACGGGTGCTGGCCTCCGGCACCGGGGCGAAAATCGTCACCAGCCATGACGATGTCTGTCTGATCGAGCTGACCATCGCGCCGCAGCACGATTTTTCCCTGGCGCAAAAAGAACTCGATCTGGCCTTAAAACGCGCGCAAATCAAGCCGCTGGCGGTAGGCGTTCATCGCGATCGGCGTCTGTTGCAGCTGTGCTATACCTCCGAGCTGGTTCACAGCGTGTTCCAGACTCTGCAACAGGCTCAGTTGCCGGGCGAACTCAGGCTGCGCGAAGGCCTGGTGCTGGTGGCGATGGTCGGCGCGGGCGTCACCAAAAATCCGCTGCACTGCCACCGCTTCTATCAACAGTTGAAATACCAGCCGGTGGAATTTTTCTGGCAGGCGGAAGACGGCATCAGTCTGGTGGCGGTGTTGCGCATCGGTCCCACCGAACATGTGGTGCAGGGTTTACATACGTCGCTGTTTCGCGCCGAAAAGCGGATTGGCCTGATCCTATTCGGCAAAGGCAATATCGGCTCACGCTGGCTGGAGCTGTTTGCCCGCGAGCAGGAAAGCCTGTCGGCGCGCACCGGTTTTGAGTTTATCCTCAGCGGCGTGGTGGACAGCCGGCGCAGCCTGCTCAGCTATGACGGGCTGAACGCCAGCCGGGCGCTGGCCTTCTTTAATGATGAAGCCGTCGAGCAGGAGCCGGAAGATCTGTTTTTATGGATGCGCGCCCATCCCTATGATGATTTGGTGGTGCTGGACGTCACCGCCAGCGAAGCGCTGGCTGACCAATACCTGGATTTCGCCAGCTATGGTTTTCACGTTATCAGCGCCAACAAGCTGGCCGGCGCCTCCAGCGGCGATAACTACCGCCAAATCCGCGACGCCTTCGCCAAGACCGGCCGTCATTGGTTATATAACGCAACCGTGGGCGCCGGCCTGCCGGTCAACCATACGGTGCGCGACCTGCGCGACAGCGGCGACAGCATATTGTCCATCAGCGGCATTTTTTCCGGCACTCTTTCCTGGCTGTTTTTACAATTTGACGGCACGGTGCCCTTTACCGAACTGGTCGAACAGGCCTGGCAACAAGGGTTGACCGAACCCGACCCGCGGGTGGATTTATCCGGCCAGGACGTGATGCGCAAGCTGGTGATTCTGGCGCGCGAAGCGGGTTATGAAATCGAGCCGAACCAGGTGCGGGTGGAATCGCTGGTATCACCCGACAACGTGCCCGGATCGGTGGATCAATTCTTTGAGGACGGCCATGCCCTTAATGAACAAATGGTCCAACGTCTGGAGGCAGCGAATGAAATGGGTCTGGTGCTGCGCTATGTGGCGCGTTTTGACGCCAATGGCAAGGCGCGGGTTGGCGTTGAGGCGGTGCGTCCGGAGCATCCGCTGGCATCTTTACTGCCCTGCGATAATGTGTTCGCCATCGAAAGCCGCTGGTATCGCGATAACCCGCTGGTGATCCGCGGGCCGGGCGCGGGGCGGGATGTTACCGCCGGCGCCATTCAATCGGATTTGAACCGGTTGGCGCAATTATTATAATGCCATTCACGGGCGGAGAACTCCGCCCGTATCCTGCTGCTTAACATCACCTTTCATCGCACAGTATCCGCATCCGCTTAATGAAATGAGACATAACGTTAGCACAGATATTCTGTTGATTTTGTTTGATACTTTAAATTATCCTATTGTTCAGATATCATCAATTTGCCAATTTAGAAACATCATTTTTGTAAATCAACATTAGTAAATAAGGAATTGTTGCATGATGAATGGAGTCCATCAGGTGTATTCAGAAGTAAATAATATCTCTCAAGAATCTCATACTATTAGGCCAAAACATGACATTAATAATAATGGATTAAGATCATGTATTAATGCCAAAAATAGCGACAGTGAACTATTTTTTGATCGGTTGCCCAATGAAATCGTCGCCAAAATGTTGAGTTATTTACCCATGCAGGATTTGCTTAGGGTATCGGGTACCACGCCGGTCTTTGAGGCGGAGGCCCGGCGGGTATTAAAATTGTTAGATGGAAAAAACAAGGCGGAAGTGATTTTTCAAATGGTTGCCGGAGGCGATGTCAGCGCACTGCGCACTCTCGACGGTCTCGGCGAACCCTTGGGCGGCATCATCGATCTTGAAACGGGCAACACCCTGCTGCACGGGGCGATTAACGCTAACAGTGCCAGCGTAATGGATTACCTGCTCAAGGTGGAGGGAGTCAATGTCAATGCCATAAACCGGGCCGGACTCACGCCCTTGATCATGGCGGTAAAAAAAGGCCAATGCCTTGAGGTTAACGCTTTGCTTAATAGAACCGGCATTGAAATAAATAAAAGCTACAATGCTGTCAACAGTAATGGGAATAATCGCAGTTATGGGGAAATGGATTTCATATTTCATCTCCTGGAGGAAGATGCGGCCGGATCCACCGCCCTCCATTTTGCTGTTCATGGCGGTGATTTTGATATTTTAGATCTCATTTGTAGAAATGGAATGACCGATATTGACGCAGTTGATTATTATGGTAATACCGCCTTAATGAAAGCGATAATCAAGAAAGAAAACGGTATGGTCCGCCGAATGTTGGCTGGAAATGATATGGCGTGGTACCAGAATAATCACAAGGGCGGATTATTATTGCATATCGCCATTATCCGGGACAATATTGATATCTTGCCGGATCTATTAGGTAAAAATATCGACGTGAACAGATGTGACGGTCAAGGGAATACCGCCCTGCATTTTGCGGTCTTGCGGGGTTCATGGGAAGCCGCCCGCCTGTTGCTCTCATGCCCGGGGATAAATATCGATGCCCAAAATAGCGGCGAATGGTCCGCGCATAAAATGGCGTTGTCCCGCGGAAATACCCGCGTTGCCAGGCTGATAGAAGAAAGCGCGGCCCGGCAGCATAAAGGCCGGGTACCGGTTGAGCAGGGCAAGTGTGCGCAACATGAATATTTTTCACATTAAGTGAAGATTACTCCCCACTCCCCCTCATGATTTTGTTGACTCTGCTAACAATTTCCGTCAAATTCTATTTAGCCGTCTAAACGTATAGACGCACAAATAACAGACCGCAATGGACCGTCATCAGCGTAGTGTCTCCAGTAAACCCTTACATGCGTTAAGAGGAAAAGGTATGAGTTTTTTTCACGCCAATCAGCGGGAAGCCCTGAACCAAAACCTGGCCGAATTACAGGGCAGCATCAACGTCTCGTTTGAGTTTTTTCCTCCGCGCACCAGTGAAATGGAGCAGACGCTGTGGCAGTCCATCGACCGGCTAAGCGCCCTGAAACCCACCTTTGTCTCGGTGACCTACGGCGCCAACTCAGGCGAGCGCGATCGCACCCATAGCATTATCAAGGATATCAAGGAACGCACCGGCCTGGACGCCGCGCCACACCTGACCTGTATCGATGCGACGCCGGACGAGCTGAAAAAAATCGCCGAAGACTATTGGCACAGCGGTATTCGCCATATCGTGGCGCTGCGCGGCGATTTGCCGCCCGGCAGCGGCGCCCCCGCCATGTACGCCGCCGATTTGGTGACCTTGCTGAAAAAAGTCGGCGATTTCGATATCTCGGTGGCCGCGTACCCCGAGGTTCACCCGGAGGCGAAAAGCGCGCAGTCGGATTTGATCAACCTGAAAAAGAAAGTGGACGCCGGCGCCAGCCGGGCGATTACCCAATTCTTTTTCGATGTGGAAAGCTACCTGCGTTTTCGCGATCGCTGCGTGGCGACCGGTATTGATACTGAAATCGTACCCGGCATCCTGCCGGTGTCCAATTTCAAGCAGCTGCAGCGTTTCGCCGCCATGACCAATGTCAAGGTGCCGCACTGGATGACCAGCATGTTTGAAGGGCTGGACAACGACGCCGAAACACGCAAAATGGTCGGCGCGTCCATTGCCATGGACATGGTAAAAATCCTCAGCCGTGAAGGGGTGAAGGATTTTCACTTTTATACACTCAATCGCGCCGATTTAACCTATGCCATCTGCCATACTTTAGGCGTACGGCCGCAAACGGCAGCCAACACGACTATTCCCGCGCGGTTATAAAAAAACCGGACCCCAGCAGGTCCGGTTTTTGAGTATCGGGATCGCGGCCCGGGATTAACCGGTATTGCGCATTCCCGCCGCCACGCCGGCGATGGTCACCATCAGCGCCTGCTCCACCCGCGGATCCGGGTGCTCCTGCTGGCGCGAACGATGCAACAATTCAGCCTGTAGCACATTGAGCGGATCGGTATAGACGTTGCGCAGCGCAATGGACTCCGCTATCCAGGGCAGATCGGCCATCAGATGATCGTCATTGGCAATGGTCAGCACCACGTTGATATCGTCCGCCAGCTGCTTGCGCAGCTGCTTGCCCAGCGGCCAGAGCTTTTCTTCCACCAGACGCTGATCGTAATATTCCGCCAGCCACAAATCCGCTTTGGCGAACACCATTTCCAGCATGCCGATGCGGGTGGAAAAAAACGGCCAATCGCTGCACATGGCTTCCAGCTGATCCTGTTTCCCCTCTTCCACCGCTTTTTGCAACGCCGCGCCGGCGCCCAGCCAGGCGGGCAGCATCAGGCGATTTTGCGTCCAGGCGAAAATCCACGGAATGGCGCGCAGGCTTTCCACGCCGCCGGTGGGGCGCCGTTTGGCCGGGCGCGAGCCCAAAGGCAATTTGCCCAGTTCCTGCTCCGGCGTGGCCGAACGGAAATAGGGTACAAAATCGGGGTTTTCACGCACATAGCCGCGATACATATTGCATGACGTGGTGGAAAGATCGTCCATCAATGAACGCCACTCCTGCTTGGGTTCCGGCGGCGGCAGCAGGTTAGCCTCGAGGATCGCGCCGGTGTACAGCGCCAGGCTGCTTATCGCCACTTCCGGCAGGCCGAATTTAAAGCGGATCATTTCGCCTTGTTCGGTCACGCGCAGGCCGCCCTTCAGGCTCCCCGGGGGTTGTGACAGCAGGGCCGCATGGGCCGGCGCGCCGCCACGGCCGATGGAACCGCCGCGGCCATGAAACAGCGTCAGGGCAATACCCACTTTTTCGCAGGTTTTGATTAACGCATCCTGCGCCCGGTATTGCGCCCATGATGCCGCCATGACCCCCGCGTCCTTGGCCGAATCGGAATAGCCAATCATGACCATCTGCTTACCCTGGATAATGCCGCGATACCAATCAATGCTTAGTAATTGACTCATTACCTCATCGGCGTTATTCAAATCATCCAGGGTTTCAAACAACGGCGCCACCGGTAGGATAAACCGGCAGCCGGCCTCCTTTAGCAGCAAATGCACCGCCAGCACATCGGAGGGCGTTTTGGCCATGGAGATAACATAGGCGGCAATGGAACCTTCGGGCGCATCGGCGATGACCCGGCAGGTATCGAGCACTTCGCGCGTTTCGTCGCTGAGCTGGTAATGGCGGGGCAGCAGCGGGCGCTTGGAATTCAGTTCGCGAATCAAAAACGCCTGTTTATCGCTTTCCGACCAGCTTTCATAATCGCCCAAGCCCAGGTAACGGGTCACTTCGCTTAACGCTTCGGTGTGCCGGGTACTTTCCTGGCGTACGTCAATGCGCACCAGATGAATGCCGAAACACTTGATACGCCGCAGTGTATCCAAGAGCTGGCCGCTGGCGATAATGCTCATGCCGCAGGCTTTCAGCGACTCGTAACAGGCAAACAAGGGCGCCCAAAGCTGATCGTTATGTTCCAGCAGATCTTCCGGGGGCAGCACCAGCTCGCCCCTGAGTTTCGCCGACAGCCAGTTCTGGGTGCTGATAAGCTGAGAACGCAGGCGCTTCATGATGACCCGATAGGGTTCCTGTATCTCGTCGCCACCTGCCAGTACCCGCAGCTCCGGCGTACATTCCGTCATCGATAATTCAGAAACCAGCACCTGGACGTCGCGGATAAACAAATCGGCGGCTTTCCAGCGGCTGAGCATCAATACCCGCCGGGTGATATCGGCGGTAACGTTGGGATTACCGTCGCGGTCGCCACCCATCCAGGAGGTAAAACGCACCGGCACGTTTTCCACCGGCAGTTTATAACCAAACACCGTTTCCAACTGTTCGTTCAGTTCGCGCAAATATTGCGGCACGCCATCCCACAGGCTGTTTTCCACATTGGCGAACCCCCATTTTGCCTCGTCCACCGGCGAAGGGCGATTTTTGCGGATTTCGTCGGTATGCCAGTATTGGGACACCAACTGGCGCAGGCGGCGCATAATCTGTTTACGCTCATAATCCGCCAGATCGCTGTGATCCAGCTGTTTCAGGCAGCTGTTGACTTCTACCATCATATGGATCAGGGTGCGGCGGGCAATTTCGGTGGGGTGGGCGGTTAATACCAGCTCGATTGACAGTGACTCCACCGCGGCGCGGATATCTTTATCGTCCAGCGCTTTATTTTCTTTCAGGCGGGCAAATACCTTGCCCAAGCCTTCGGGGTTGTTCGCCGCCTCGCCATGGGGCGAAATCACATGAAATTGTTCAGCGGTATTGGTCAGGTTTAAAAACTGACTAAACGCGCGGGCAACGGGCAGCAGCTCGTCATTGGATAAATTCTGTAAAGTGGAAAGCAGTTCCTGGCGATGGGTTTCGCTGCCCGCACGGGAGGATTTTGACAACTTGCGGATGGTCTCCACCTTATCCAGGATATTCTCGCCCATCGCATCTTTTATGGTGTCGCCCAGAAGTTTCCCGAGCATACTAACGTTGCTTCGCATTGCCGAATATTGTTCGTTCATAAGGACCCTGATCCAACTCACCTGAAAATTTATTTCACCCGAATGACGTAAATCACCCACCCTTATCTAGCCATGTATCCATTCATACGTCAAATGACATCAATCCACGTCAGAATACCTACATATCGCGTCAATTCGTGAAAGTTAACAGCATGTATCAATTATAAGAAAAACTTATCGCCAAGGCCTTAACATCCCCTTTCGGGGATAAATTTCATGCTGATCAATCGCCGCGGAATGGGGAGAAAAGAGCGGGCGGTTCTCATTGCAGGCAAAAATGTCGTATCACTTGGGAAAGGAGCTCCCGCGTCGGTTTAATAAAGGCCGTATCGAGATATTCGTCGGGCTGATGCGCCTGTTTTATCGATCCCGGGCCTAATACCAGGGTAGGGCACAGTTGCTGGATAAACGGCGCTTCGGTACAGTAATTGACCACATCGGTTTTGACCCCCAACAGTGTTTCCACCACGTCCACCAGGCGATGGTCCGCCGGGCATTCATAGCCGGGGATGGGCGGATGCAGGGCGGCAACGGTTATCCGTCCCGGCCAGCGCGCGCTTACCGGCGCCAGGGCCTCGGTCAGTAACCCGTCCAGATCGCCGAGCGTCAGGCCGGGCAACGGACGTATATCCATATGCAGCTCGCAGCAGCCGCAAATGCGATTAGCGGAATCGCCGCCGTGTATATGGCCGAAATTCATGGTCGGATAGGGGATATCGAAGGCCGGATGATGGTAACGCTCCTGCAACGTATTGCGCAGTATCATCAGGTGGGAAATGGCCTCGTGCATCAGTTCGATGGCATTGACGCCCAGGCTCGGGTCGCTGGAGTGGCCAGATTGGCCCTGGATGCGCACCGCATTGGAGATATGGCCCTTATGGGCGCGCACCGGCCGCAGCGAGGTCGGTTCGCCGATAATGGCGCAATCCGGGCGCAGCTCGCTGGACTGGGCGAAATAACTGGCTCCCGCCATACTGGTTTCTTCATCGGCGGTGGCGAGGATGTATAATGGTTTTTGCAGCCTGCTGGCATCAATATCGCGCAGCGTGTCGAGGATAAAGGCAAAAAAGCCTTTCATATCGGCGGTACCCAGGCCATACAGCTTGTTATTCTCTTCGGTCAGGGTAAAGGGATCGCGGGTCCAACGTCCGTCGTCGAACGGGACGGTATCGGTGTGTCCCGCCAGCAGCAGCCCGCCGGCGCCGGCGCCGATGCGGGCCAGCATATTGAATTTGTTGCGTGTGCCCGGCACCGGCTGGATCTCGACCTGGAAACCCAGCGTGGTGAACCAACCCGCCAGCAGATTGATTAAGGTCTGATTACTTTGATCCAGGGCGCTGTCGGTGGCACTGATGGACGGAGTCGCGATCAGGGCGCGGTACAACTCCATAAACGGGGGTAATTTTGTCTTCACTGTTGACAGCCTTTAGTTTGGATAGTATCAATAATCATGCAATAATAGTGAATAAAAATACAATAACGTTGAGTGTAAAGTAAACGGATAAATACCAGACTACTACGCTTGACCTCGCGGGTGAACAGCGAATAGTTGCTTAAGCACCGACTTAGGCGACAAAGAATTGCTGGAGAGCCCTTCTCGTCGTGATAGCAAATCAAGAAGGTGAACAAAAGTCATGCTGAATACGCTGATTGTCGGTGCCAGCGGATATGCCGGAGCCGAGCTTGCGGCTTATCTAAACCGTCACCCGCATATGAACATAACCGCTTTGGCGGTTTCAGCGCAAAGTGCGGATGCCGGGAAGTTATTGTCCGAACTGCATCCCCAGTTCAAAGGCGTGGTCGATTTACCGCTTCTCCCCCTGACCGACGTCGGCGCCCTGGCGAAAACGGTGGACGTGGTGTTTCTCGCCACCGCCCACGAGGTCAGCCACGACCTGGCGCCGGTATTCCTGGCCGCCGGCTGCGTGGTGTTCGATCTCTCCGGCGCGTTTCGCGTCAACCAGGCGTCGTTCTACAGCCAGTACTATGGTTTTGAACATCAGCATGCCGAGTGGCTGGCGAAGGCGGTCTACGGCCTGGCGGAATGGCAAGGCGAGGCGTTGCAGCAGGCGCAGCTGGTGGCGGTCCCCGGCTGTTATCCCACCGCGTCCCAACTGGCGCTCAAGCCCCTGGTGGACGGCGGGCTGCTCAACGACGCGCAGTGGCCGGTAATCAACGCCGTCAGCGGCGTCAGCGGCGCGGGCCGTAAAGCGTCGCTCGCCGCCAGCGTCTGCGAGGTCAGCCTGCAGCCCTATGGTATCTTTAACCACCGTCACCAGCCGGAAATCGTCGCCCATTTGGGCATTCCGGTGATATTCACCCCACATCTGGGTAATTTTGCCCGCGGCATCCTCGCTACCATCACCTGTCGCCTGAACGCGGGCGTCACGGCGGGCGATGTGGCCGAATCCTACCATACTGCCTATCACGATAAGCCCCTGGTACGGTTATATGATAAAGGCGTGCCGGCGCTGAAAGCGGTGGTGGGGCTGCCGTACTGCGATATCGGCTTTGCGGTGCAGGGCGAGCATTTGATTGTGGTGGCCACCGAAGATAATTTATTAAAAGGCGCGGCCGCGCAGGCAGTACAATGCGCTAATATCCGCTTTGGTTTTGCACAAACGCAGGCGCTTCTTTAACGGCTGGCAACGAGGTATTAAACATAATGAATCCGTTAATTATAAAACTGGGTGGCGTGCTGCTTGATAGCGAAGAGGCGCTGGAGCGCCTGTTTTCGGCATTGGACAGCTATCGCGCGCAGCATCAACGTCCGTTGTTAATCGTCCATGGCGGCGGCTGCCTGGTGGATGAGTTAATGAAAAAACTGGCCCTGCCGGTGACCAAGGTCAACGGCCTGCGGGTTACGCCTGCGGACCAGATCGATATTATCACCGGGGCGCTGGCCGGCACGGCGAACAAGACCCTGCTGGCCTGGGCGAAAAAACATGCCATCCCGGCGGTCGGGCTGTGTCTGGGCGATGGCGACAGCGTGGAGGTTACCGAGCTTGATGAGAAACTCGGCCATGTCGGCAAGGCGCGGCCGGGTTCGCCGGCGTTGCTGAACACCCTGCTGGGCGCCGGATACCTGCCGGTTATCAGTTCCATCGGCATCACCGCCCAAGGCTTGCTGATGAACGTCAACGCGGACCAGGCCGCCACCGCCCTGGCCGCCACCTTGGGGGCCGATCTGATCTTATTGTCCGATGTCAGCGGCATTCTCGACGGTAAAGGCCAGCGCATTGCCGAAATGACCGCCCATAAAGCGGAGCAATTGATAGCGCAAGGGATTATTACCGACGGCATGATAGTGAAAGTCAACGCGGCGCTGGACGCGGCCCGCACGCTGGGCCGTCCGGTGGATATCGCCGGCTGGCGTCATGCGGAGCAGCTGCCGGCGCTGTTTAACGGTGAATCCCTCGGCACGCGCATTCTGGCCTGAGTTTGCCGGCGGGTTACCGGCCGGGCGGCACGCCTGGCGCGGCCAATCGCGGGCATGGGCGTCCAGGGCCATGTTCCGCGGCATTTCCAGGGGGAAGCCGGTTCCGGCATCCCCTTCATCATTCCTGCAAGCGCGCGGCGACGATCGCGCGCCGGCAAAACTAATGGAGCACGGTTATGGCACTTTGGGGCGGACGGTTCAGCCAGGCGGCGGATCAGCGGTTTAAATCATTTAATGACTCGCTGCGTTTTGATTACCGGCTGGCGGAACAGGATATTATCGGTTCGGTGGCCTGGTCGAAAGCGCTGGTTACCGTTGGGGTGCTGACGGTGGATGAACAGCTGCGCCTGGAAGAAGCCCTGTCTTTTCTTCTGGAGGAAGTCAGCGCCGCGCCCGAATCCATCCTGACCAGCGACGCCGAGGATATCCATAGCTGGGTGGAACAACGTCTGATAGAAAAGGTCGGCGACCTGGGCAAAAAGCTGCATACCGGACGTAGCCGCAACGATCAGGTGGCCACCGATCTCAAACTATGGTGCAAGATGCAGGTTGCGGAACTGCTGGTTGCCGTGCGCCAGTTGCAAACCGCGCTGGTGGCCACGGCGGAGGTCAATCAGGATGCGGTGATGCCGGGTTATACTCACCTGCAACGCGCCCAGCCGGTAACCTTTGCCCATTGGTGTTTGGCCTATGGCGAAATGCTGGCGCGCGACGAAAGCCGCCTGCAGGATACCTTGACACGTCTCGACGTCAGCCCGCTGGGTTCCGGTGCGCTGGCCGGCACCGCCTATCCCATCGATCGCGATCAACTGGCCGGCTGGCTGGGTTTTGCCACCGCGACCCGCAATAGCCTGGACAGCGTCTCCGACCGCGATCATGTGCTGGAACTGTTGTCCAACGCCGCCATCAGCATGGTGCATCTCTCGCGTTTTGCCGAAGATCTCATCTTGTTTAACAGCGGCGAGGCGGCGTTTATCGAATTATCCGATCGGGTCACCTCCGGCTCGTCGCTGATGCCGCAAAAGAAAAACCCCGACGCGCTGGAGCTGATACGCGGTAAATGCGGCCGGGTGCAGGGCGCGCTCGCCGGCATGATGATGACGCTGAAAGGATTGCCGCTGGCATATAACAAGGATATGCAGGAAGACAAGGAAGGCCTGTTCGACGCGCTGGATACCTGGCTGGATTGCCTGCATATGGCCGCGCTGGTGCTGGAAGGGCTACAGGTGAAGCGCGCGCGTTGCCGCGAGGCGGCGCAGCAGGGCTACGCCAATGCCACCGAACTGGCCGATTACCTGGTCGCCAGGGGCATTCCTTTTCGTGAAGCGCACCATATCGTCGGCGAGGCGGTCGTTGAGGCGATACGCCAGGGTAAAGCCCTGGAAGCGCTGGATCTGGTGGACCTCCAGGCGTTCAGCCCGGTCATCGGCGAGGATGTTTATCCGGCCCTGTCGCTGCAGTCCTGCCTGGACAAACGCTCGGCAAAAGGCGGCGTTTCGCCGCAGCAGGTGGCCGCGGCCATAGCCGAGGCGAAAAGCCGGTTGGCGTAAATATCAGGCGGCTTGCTGGAAGAAGGTTTCCAGTGCTTCGGGCCGCCGATATGGCATCCGCGGATAAACACGGAAAAATGGCGTAAACAGCAGATCATAGGGCACGGGTATTATTATTAATAATAACTATTGATAGGAATAATCGTTGATTGCTATTCTATCTATCGACGCGAACTATCGCGGCCCTGAGGATTTTATTGCATGAATATTCGCGATCTTGAGTATTTGGTGGCCTTGGCCGAACACCGTCATTTCCGGCGGGCGGCCGATGCCAGTCATGTCAGCCAGCCGACCCTGAGCGGCCAGATTCGTAAGCTGGAAGATGAGCTGGGCGTAATGCTGCTGGAACGCACCAGCCGCAAGGTGCTGTTCACCCAAGCCGGTTTGCTGCTGGTGGATCAGGCGCGCACGGTACTGCGCGAAGTGAAGATACTGCGCGAGATGGCCAGCCAGCAAGGGGAATCCATGTCCGGTCCCCTGCATATCGGCCTTATCCCCACCGTCGGTCCTTATTTGCTGCCGCATATTATCCCGACGCTGCATGAGACCTACCCCAAGCTTGAAATGTACCTGCATGAGGCCCAGACCAGCCAGTTGCTGCAGCAGCTTGACAGCGGCAAACTCGATTGCGCCATCCTGGCGCTGGTAAAAGAAAGCGAAGCCTTTATCGAGATTCCGTTATTCGATGAACCGATGCAGCTTGCGGTTTACGCCGACCACCCGTGGGCGGATCGTGAACGCGTGCCGATGTCTGATTTGTCGGGGGAAAAGCTGCTGATGCTGGAAGACGGCCATTGCCTGCGCGATCAGGCGCTGGGCTTCTGCTTCCAGGCCGGCGCCGATGAGGATACCCATTTCCGCGCCACCAGCCTGGAAACGCTGCGCAACATGGTCGCGGCCGGTAGCGGCATCACGCTACTGCCGGCGTTGGCGGTGCCTAACGAACGTAAGCGCGACGGCGTTTGTTATATCAAATGCTATAAACCCGAGCCCAAACGCACCGTGGCGCTGGTATACCGTCCCGGCTCGCCGTTGCGCGCCCGCTATGAACAACTGGCCGAGTCGATACGAACCCATATGCAGGCATATATGGGCACCGATTTAAAAGAGGCGGTTTAACCCGTTAAGCGCCGCCACCCGGAAGGCTTCCGCCATGGTGGGATAGTTAAAGGTGGTATTAACGAAATAATCGATGGTATTGCCTTCGCCTTTCTGTTCCATAATCGCCTGGCCGATATGGATTATCTCCGCCGCGCGCTCGCCAAAGCAGTGGATGCCCAGGATTTGCCGGGTATCGCGGTGAAAAAGGATTTTCAGGCTGCCGACATTCATGCCGACGATCTGCGCGCGCGCCAGATGCTTGAACTGCGCGCGCCCCACTTCGTAAGGCACTTTCAAAAGCGTTAATTCCTGTTCGGTTTTACCTACCGAGCTGATTTCGGGAATGGTGTAGATGCCGGTGGGAATATTTTCAATCAGCTGTACATTGGCCTGGCCTTTGATAATCACCTGCGCGGCAATACGCCCCTGGTCGTAGGCGGCCGAGGCAAGGCTTGGGTAACCGATAACATCGCCGACGGCGTAGATATGCGTCAGCGCGGTCTGGTACATGCTATTGACTTTAATCAGCCCCCGGCTGTCCGCCTCCAGCCCGACGTTGGCCAGCGACAGCGAGTCGGTATTGCCGGTGCGCCCATTGGCATACAACAGGCAGTCCGCGCGCATCCTTTTGCCGGAACGAAAGTGGACTTCCACGCCATTTTCGGTGCCTTCGATCTTTTCATATTCTTCGTTATGGCGAATCACCACGCCGTTTTCCCAAAAATGGTATGACAGCGCATCGGACATTTCCTGATCGAGAAACGCCAACAGCCGGTCACGCGTATTGATCAGATCCACTTTAACGTTCATGCCGCGGAAGATGGACGCATATTCACAGCCAATCACGCCGGCGCCATAAATGATCACATGTTGTGGATCATGCTTCAAATCCAGGATGGAATCGCTGTCATAAATACGCGGATGGGTAAAATCGACATCATTCGGATGATATGGCCGGGAACCACAGGCGATAACGATATGGGCCGCGCTGAAATGCTCGGCGGTATTATCCGGATATTGCACCTTGACCGTATGGGCATCGACAAAAGTAGCGTCGCCGGTAATGATCCTGCACTGATTACGCTCATAAAATCCCTGGCGCATGCGGATCTGCTGTTTGATCACGCTATCCGCGTGGTGCAGGATATCGGCGAAGCTGGCGCGCGGCAGATGCTGATTTCCGTTATAAAGCGGGTTTTGGTTAAATTCGATAATCCTGCTTACCGCCTGGCGCAACGCTTTGGAAGGAATCGTCCCCCAATGGGTACAGCCGCCGCCGACGCTATTATAGCGTTCGATAACCGCCACGCGGGCGCCCTGTTTCGTCAATCCCATGGCGGCGCCTTCGCCACCCGGGCCGGAACCAATAATAATGGCATCGTAATCGTACTGTGGTTGCATACCGGCTTGGCCTATATTCATACAAAATCACAACGTCAATGTAACATTGTAGACCGGAGATCCCAATCTTCCCCGCCTTTTTTCCAGGCCTCGGTTACCGAGGGCAAATAACATTACGTCAAAATTCGCAGTTTGTATCAACGCGGTTGCAACAAATTTTGATATAGTGGCATCTTAATCCGTTATGTGGGGGCAGGGCAGGACTATGGGCGTCAGAGCGCAACAAAAAGAGCGGACCCGTCGTTCCCTTGTCGAAGCAGCCTTCAGCCAGTTAAGCGCCGAACGGAGTTTCGCCAGCCTGAGCCTGCGTGAGGTAGCACGCGAAGCCGGCATCGCGCCCACCTCGTTTTATCGCCATTTTCGCGATGTAGACGAATTGGGCCTGACCATGGTGGACGAAAGCGGCCTGATGCTGCGCCAACTGATGCGCCAGGCCCGTCAGCGTATCGCCAAAGGCGGCAGCGTCATCCGCACCTCGGTGGCCACCTTTATGGAGTTTATCGGCAATAACCCCAACGCCTTTCGCCTGCTGCTTCGCGAGCGTTCCGGCACCTCAGCCGCTTTTCGCGCCGCCGTCGCCCGGGAAATACAGCACTTTATCGCGGAGCTGGCCGATTACCTCGAGCTGGAAAACCATATGCCGCGCAGTTTTACCGAAGCGCAGGCGGAGGCGATGGTCATCATCGTCTTCAACGCCGGCGCCGAAGCGCTTGATGTGGACGCCAATCAGCGCAGGCAGCTCGAAGAACGGTTGGTGCTTCAGTTACGCATGATTTCGAAGGGGGCGTTTTACTGGTATCGCCGGGAGCAGGAAAAGGCCACCGCCCTCTCTTTTGACGCAGGCAGGTAGATCACATGACGACACAACCCCTGGGCGATAAAGGTACCCTGCTGCTGGCGGTGATTGCCGGCTTGTCCATTAACGGTTCTTTTTCGGCGCTGTTCAGCGCCATTGTGCCCTTTTCCATTTTTCCGCTGATCTCGCTGGTGCTGTCGGTTTACTGCCTGCATCATCACTACCGCGATCGCGCCATGCCGGAGGGTTTTCCCTCCCTGGCGGCGGCAAGTTTTCTGCTGGGCCTGTTAATGTATAGCGCTATTATCCGGGTGGAATATCCGGTGATCGGCTCCAACTTTATTCCGGCGATCCTAATGGTGGCGCTGGTGTTCTGGATCGGGCGAAAATTGAAGCGCCTGCAACGTATCGGCCGCGACAAGGATTTGTAGCGTTTGATTCATTCAGATGCATGTAATATTTGGAATAATTAAATTATTTAGCCATATTTTTCAGGCTGAATTATCGTTCTCAACGCTTGTGCGGTTATTGATAAAATTTAATAAAGTTAAGCCCTATGTTTTAGTGCTGTTTATTTTCATATGCTAGCTTACATTATCGGACAGCTTTTATAGCTGTCGTCATTAAGTCATTTGGTTTTTCCGCATAGGAGATTTCCATGCCTGCAATAAGTATTCAAGACTCTACTGTTTACATAAATATATCATCTCATGCTCGCAAAGACAACGCCGGCGGCATGCAGACCGGTTTCGAAAATTTTATCCGGTTATTCAAGCAAGCGGCCAACGGTAGTAGTACGATTAACTTTGTTAAAACGACCATACTGATTATTGCTTCGGCTGCGGCCATAGGCGCGCTTGTCAAAGGCCTGAGCGCCGTGTCATCAGGCGAAAGCCTCGGTACGGCGTTAACCAGTACCGAATCCTATAACACGAACTCCAATTCCCAGGGATTAAAAATAGGTCTTGCCGCAGGCACGTCCATCGGGTTTATTGTTGGCGATGGCCTTTGTAAACGAAGAATTATAATTAACAGGGAACGCGAGGGGCTGTCCATGCGTGATATATGTAATTATCAAAACGGCGTACTGAACGGTGTCTTATTGGCCGCTTTAATCCTGGTACTGATTGAAATGGGGCAGCGTATCGGTCTATGAAATGGTGTAGACGTGTGTAACGTCGCATGCCAGGGTCTGTTTATATTCATTAAGGCCACATTGGACAATATAATTTTTTAACCCGATAATATTGTAATTAATATTATTTTATATTTTATTGGGTTTATCTATAACCGACTTTCGGTTGATGAAAGAGTAATATACGGAAAAATAGTAATGTCCTTATGTTGTATGTGGCTGTGTTATGTTCAAAGGAATATAGGATGTAAGAAACGGGAGGTCCTTGTGCCGGAATCATTGGTTCCACCATTCGCCGTTATACAAATGAGCGCCGCGGAAAATACTGACAGCGATAGCACTGAACGATTATCCAATACATACCGATGGATTAACGCTTTTAGCGGAGCTATTAACCGCCCTTTTCCCCGTGTTAAAAAAATCGCCTTCGCCACATTATCTTTAGCGGTTGCGTTAAGCGCCGTTGAGTTGACCCGGCGGCTGATATTCGCTTCGGTTCAGGATATCAGCAAGCCTCCTCCCCTCACAGACCAGGATGTTAGGGGACTGAAGGGAGAAATAATGGGCGTGGGATTGTTCTTCGGTGTGGCGGGCGGCGGCGGCGCGGGAGTTGCAACCGGCCATGCGCTTAAATTATTTGCCTCTCTTTGTCGCGCGGACCAGCAATATCCCCAGGATGTTATCTTTTGCAGCACCGCGTTGGGGCTTTTATCCGGTGCGTTGGGCGGTGTGGCTTACACTAATTTTGTCGACATTACGTTGGACACTATCACCCCATAATATAAAACAGTGCAGCCTGATTGTCATTTTCATATATTTAATGGTTATTAATCATAGCTGCCAGTATTCATATAAATTTTACCAGGAGCCGTTATGCCAATTTCTTATAATCCTATTGCGTCCGAGCCCGCTTTCACCAGCTTAACTCTTTCTAACGCTGATGGCGCCGGTGGGCAGGTTCAAGATAATCCTGGGATGAAATCCAGGATTATCAATTCACTTCAGCGTACGGCTAACACTGTCCAGCCGTTGATAAGGCCTATCTGTATTCTAACGCTTTCCATGGCCTCGGTTGGCATCACCGTCTTTACTCAAAGGCTGATTGCCGCTTCCATACGTGATATAAGCCGTCCTTTGCCCGTTTCACATATTGAAGAGTCAAGGCTGGAACATGCATGCCGTAACATAGGCACTGAGTTAGGTACCATCGGCGGCGCCGCCAGCGGTTTAACCCTCGGCGGTGGTATTGCATTATACAAAAAAAATATGGCGCCTCATTTGGCTGTTGGACTGTCAGTCATTGGCTGTACTGCAATCGGAGCCATATCAGGCATGATATATTCGTTCTATGTGGAGAATTTACCCGAGGCTGTGGACAATTGAACCCGTTTTATCCTCTGATAACTGTAAATAGCATTTCAATGAAGGTGTGACAGAATTTTGATTCTTGCGGCGGTTCAATAAAGTAGCATCTGAAAAGACTTCTATTTCAGACATTCTTATCAATTTTTAGCCAACCTCATGGTCGTATTGCAAGCGGGGGTTCTATCGTGGCGGGAGGCGGACGGATAACATTTCTTATGAAGTGCGACATAAGGTAAATGTTATCCGCCCTAAGGAGCTTATTTAGAAAATAAAGGAATTACTTAGTTAAATTGAATGACTTTAAATCTGGGTACCAGCGTTTTCATCAATGCCCAGGCAATCAGATAGGCTAATCCGCAAAATACGAACATAATGCCGTAACCCACGTCAATTTGTCCCAGCGCCTGGTAATGGTCGAACAGCGCGCCGGCAACCTTGGTCACGGCTACACCGCCGAACCCACCCGCCATGCCGCCGATACCGATTACCGAAGCAACGGCTTTGTTGGGGAACATATCGGATACAGTGGTAAATAAATTAGCTGACCATGCCTGATGGGCGGAAGCGGCTATGCCAATCAGAATAACCGGCATCCAGAATCCCGTGTGTCCCAATGGTTGGGCAAAGATGGCGGCCAACGGGAATATGGCGATAAAAAGCATGGCTCGCATCCGGGCAACATAAGGATTAAGCCCTGTTTTCATAAACATCGCCGGCAGCCAGCCCCCGCCGATACTGCCCACCATGGTCATGCAGTAGATGGTGGCGATTGGCAGCATCAGCTGCGTCCCGCTCATCTTGTATTGCGCGGACAAATAGGCCGGCAGCCAGAACATAAAGAACCACCAAACCCCGTCGGTTAAAAATTTGCCGATGGCGAATGCCCAGGTCTGGCGGTAGGCCAATAAGCTGAACCAGGATATTTTTTCATGTTCGTTCTCACGATTTTGTTGTGAATCAACATCCTCGGTAATGTGGTTGTATTCAACTTGGTTTAATTTGCCTTTCGCAAACAATTTTGATGGTAAATCGAACAGCCTTTTCCAAAAGAATAAAACAATAAAACCAATAACACCCACAATGGCGAAGGTTGACTGCCAGCCCCATTGGACGGCCATCCATGGAACGATTAACGGGGCCAGGATAGCGCCAACATTGGCGCCTGAGTTAAATATCCCGGTAGCGAATGAACGTTCTTTTTTAGGGAACCACTCAGCGGTGGCTTTGATCGCGCAAGGAAAGTTTCCCGATTCTCCCAACCCCAACACCAACCGAGCGAACATAAAACCGGCTATCGATATGGGTACCGTGATGCTCAAGGATGACAGCATAGCGGAGATCCCGCCGCCTATCTGCGCTACAAAGGCATGCAGTATCGCCCCCAGGGACCAGATGCCTAGCACCCAGGCATAGCCCTTTTTAGTGCCGGTAAAATCAACAAACCGCCCGGCGAAAATCATCCCGATTGCATAAGTAAATTGAAATACCGCCGCTATATTTGCGTAATCGCTGTTACTCCAGCTAAATTCCTTGGCTAACGATGGCTGTAGCAGACTCAACACCTGCCGGTCTAAATAATTGATTGTAGTACCAAAAAAGAGCAATGCGCATATCACCCACCGATAATTAGTCCGAGCCATTATTCACCCCATTGAAAAAACAAAACGCAATTTTATTTTATGTGGAGGCGTATTTTAAATTTACTCAAAATTTTTGATATGATGCCCGTCACATATCGATCACGCCGAAAAAAAATCTTTTATGACAGGAATGGGCGGGGTGGAAATGAAGGTAACGGCAAAGTGAAATCGCAACGATCGTCGCTATGCTTGATAAGGGTATATGAAGTATCACATGCCCCGGGAATGACGACCCGTTGGGTCGATGGCTGGAGGTGGAAGGGCCCTGGGCGCGGGCCGGCTGCTATGACATTTTGGCCGTTAACAGCACGCCGCACTCCATATGGCGTGTATAGGGAAACTGATCGAACAGGGCCAGCCGCTCAATGGTGTGGGTTTGGACGAGCGTTTCCAGATTGCGGCACAATGACTCGGGATTGCAGGAAATATACAGGATGCGCGGATAAGCCTGCACCAGTTTCACCGTGGCGTCATCCAGCCCGCTGCGCGGCGGATCGACAAAAATGGTTTCACAGCGATAGCTTGCCAGGTCGATATCCTTCAGCCGGGTAAACTCCCGCGCGCCCCGCATTGCCTGGGTAAATTCCTCAGCCGACATGCGGATAATCTGCACGTTGTTGATGTGATTGACGGCAATATTAAACTGCGCGGCCGCCACCGAGGGTTTGGCGATTTCCGTGGCCAGCACCCGGTTAAAGTTGCGCGCCAGCGCCAGGGAAAAGTTGCCGTTGCCGCAATACAGCTCCAGTAGGTCTCCTTGCGCCCGTTCAGTGGCCGAAATCGCCCATTCCAGCATCTGGATATTCACGGCGGCGTTGGGCTGGGTAAAGCTGTTTTCTATCTGGCGGTAAATGATGTCCCGTCCGGCCACCGGCAGGCGTTCATCGGCGTAATCGCGGTCCAGGCAAATTTTGGTTTTACTGGCGCGGCCAATCAGGTTGACCGCAAATCCCTCCGTCCGCAGGCGGTCGCGCAGCTCGCCCGCGTGCTCGCGCCATTCGTCATCCAGCGGACGATGATAAATCAGGGTAACCACCGCCTCGCCGCTCAGGGTGGTGAGATAATCAAGCTGGAACAGCTTGCGCCTCAAAACCGGCGAAGGACGCAACGCGTCCATAACGGCAACCATCAGCCTGTTCATCAGTTCGCCGCCGGCGGCGAAATGATCGATGCGGATCCGTTCCTTGGTCTGCTGATCAAACATAATATGATACAGATCCTGCTCATCATGCCAGACGCGGAATTCGGCGCGCATCCGGTAGTGTTCAGCCGGCGAGCGGAATATTTCCGCCTCGGGCGCCTGAAACGCCGTCATCAGCGCGTTCAGTCGGGCGGCTTTTTCCGCCAGTTGGTTTTGATACACGCTGATGGGCAACGTCTCGTCGGTCATGATGATCTCTCGCTAATATCCGTTATTTTTACCACTTTGTGGGGGATTGTAGGGGATAAACCGGTGATGTCCAGTGTTGTTGCGCTTATAAATAGTTTGATTATTAGTGCTATAGACATACTTATCTGTCTGATTGTAGGATGCTTGTCCGGTCTTCGTAAGTTAAAAGGGAATCCAGTGAAAAGCTGGAGCTGACGCGCAGCGGTAAGGGGACCCTAGGGCGATTGCGCAAGCAGACACTGTCTTTAATGACGGGAAGTCGTCGCCTGGCGTGATATAACGCATCCCGAGCCCGAAAACCTGCCGGTATTTCGTCGCAATATCCATGTTTGTCGCGAGCCATCAAATATGGAACCTGCGGCATCCTATTTTATCATTTGGATGCTATGGCAATGCCTAAGACTAACAATACCGTGCTGCTGGCGCTGTGCGTCACTGCATTTTCCGGATGGGCGCAAGCTAATGGCGCACAGGATCAGTCCGCGGACGCTATGGTCGTTTCCGCTAACCGTTTCCCCCAGCCCATTTCTACCGTGCTGGCGCCTACCAGCGTGGTGACCCGCGACGATATTGAACGCGGTCAAATCAAATCGGTGGCCGAAGCGCTAAGCCGCCTGCCGGGCGTTGATATTGCCCAATACGGCGGATTGGGGCAACAAAGCTCGCTTTTTATCCGCGGCACCAATTCCAGCCATGCCCTGGTTTTAATCGACGGCATCAGGATGAACCAGGCCGGCATCTCCGGTTCGTCCGATCTCAGCCAGATCCCCATTTCCCTGGTGCAGCGCATCGAATATATCCGCGGGCCACGCTCGGCGGTCTATGGGTCGGACGCCATCGGCGGCGTGGTCAATATCATCACTACCCGCGAGCAGCCGGGCACCACCCTGAGTGCCGGCATGGGATCCCATGGTTATCAAACTTATGACGGCGCCACCCGGCAAAAGCTCGGGGAGAACACCACCGCCACCGTTGCGGGCAATTACACCTATACCCATGGTCTTGATGTGCGCGCCAATCTGCCGGATAACTATGGCGACCCCGCGCAGCCGGATCGCGACGGTTTTATCAGCAGAACATTGTTTGCTTCCCTGGATCATGCCTTTAACCAGCAGTTCAGCGGCTTTGCCCGCGCCTACGGTTACGACAACCGCACCGGCTATGACGGCAGCTACGCCTATACCGATCCTGACCATTATGATGCGCTGCCGGATACCCGCAAACTCTATAGCCGCACTTACGATACCGGGATGCGATACCAGGAAGGGATTTACGCCTCTCAGCTTTCCTTTAACTATAACCATACGCAAGATTACAATTACGATCCTAAATACGGTCCCTATTCCGCCTCCGCCACCCTCGACGACTCCAAACAGTATAATGTGCAATGGAATAATACCTTACAGGTCGGCCACGGCACCGCCGGCGCCGGTGTGGACTGGCAAAAACAAACCACCGCCCCGGGTACCGGTTACCTTACCGACGGCTATGAGCAACGCAATACCGGGATTTATGCCACCACGTCGCAACTGGTGGGGCCGGTGACGCTTGAAGGGGCGGTGCGCGGCGACGATAACTCCCAGTTTGGCTGGCACGGTACCTGGCAAACCAGCGCCGCCTGGGAGTTTATTGAAGGCTATAGATTAATCGGCTCCTACGGAACCGCCTACAAGGCGCCCAACCTGAGTCAGCTCTATAGCGGTTATGGCGGCAATAAGGATTTAAACCCCGAACAGAGCAAGCAATGGGAAGGCGGCGTGGAAGGATTGACCGGTGCGCTGAGCTGGCGTGTTTCGGCGTATCGCAATGATATCGATAATCTTATTGATTATGACTCCTTCGACGAAAGTTATAAAAATATCGGCAAAGCGCGAATCAAAGGTGTGGAATGGACCGGCTCGGTCTATACCGGACCATTGCAGCACCAGCTAACGCTTGAGTATCTCGATCCCCGCGACGCCACCACCAATCAGGTATTGGCGCGGCGCGCCAAGCAACAGGTGAAGTATCAACTCGACTGGCAGGTGGCCGATATTGACTGGTCGCTCAACTACCGCTACCTGGGCGAGCGTTACGATACCAACTACAATACCAACGACCGGGTAAGGCTGGGCGGCGTCAGCCTGTGGGACATTGCCGCCTCGTATCCGCTAACCCCCCATCTAACGGTTCGTGGTAGAATAGCCAATCTGTTCGACAAAGAGTATGAGACGGCTTATGGCTACCAGACCGCAGGGCGAGAATTTTATCTCACCGGAACCTATTCCTTCTGACGGTAGCAGCACCAAACGGCCCACGATCCTGATTTTTGATTCCGGCGTGGGCGGTCTATCCATTTATGATGAGGTGCGGCAATTGCTGCCGGACCCGCATTATATCTATGTGTTCGACAACGAAGCTTTTCCATATGGCGATAAGCCGGAAGACTTTATCGTCCAGCGGGTGGTGGATATCGTCGCCGCGGTGCAGCGTCTGCATGTGCTTGATATGGTCATTGTCGCCTGCAATACCGCCAGCACCATTTCACTGCCGGCCCTGCGCGCACGGTTCGAGTGTCCCATTGTCGGCGTGGTGCCGGCGATAAAACCGGCCGCCAAGCTAACCCGCAACGGTATCGTGGGGCTGCTGGCCACCCAGGCCACCGTTCACCGCAGCTATACTCATGAGCTGATTGCTAAATTCGCCGGAGATTGTCATATCATTACGCTGGGATCCGCCGAGCTGGTTGAACTGGCGGAAGCCAAGCTCCATGGCGAAACTATTGCGCTGGCGGTGCTGCAAAAAATTCTGCGCCCCTGGTTAAGACTTGCCGAGCCGCCCGATACGGTGGTATTGGGCTGTACGCATTTCCCTTTATTAGCCGACGAGCTAAAAGCGGTGTTGCCGGACGGTACCCGCCTGGTGGATTCCGGTTCGGCGATTGCCAAACGCGCCGCCTGGCTTATCGCCCATGAGGTAGATGGCGATTTCTCAACTGAAGTGAGCCAGGCCTATTGCCTGGTGGCATCACCGCAGGCCATGGAGCTGGTGCCGGTATTACAGCGATATGGCTTCGCTTCGCTGGAAAAATTGCCGATGTAATGAGCGGTTGTGTGATAATTCAGCGGTCAGTAAAATAAGTGAAATAAGTGCTTGTCAGGCTGGGGAAAGTCCCTATAATGCGCCTCCACTGACCGGGAATAAACGCTTACGCGGCGCCGGGTCGGGAAGGGAAAAGCGCCCCGCCGGGGCAAATAAAAGCTTGACTCTTCAGCGGGAAAACGTAATATACG
>NZ_DASWOM010000108.1:0-45268 GCF_036398755.1 Acerihabitans sp.
CCAGTTCTTCGAGGGTGACCATTTCGAGTTGATACTGCTGAGGGGACGATTCTTTTAGCATCAGGATAAGCTCGTTTTTTAGCCTACCCCTATTAGATCAAAGTCCTGGCCAAAGGGCCAGGACTTTGTCAGCAGTCTGAAGGCGATGCTCAGCATCGCCTTTTAGTTTGCCTGTTACCCGCGGATCCGGGTTTAGTGGACCACGCCTTCCGCTTTGCGATTTTGCGCGCTGAGGAAGCGATAGCTCAGCTCTTTCTTGTCTTTGTTCAGCTCGACGGTTACCGAGCCGCCGTCGACCAGCGAACCGAACAGCAGTTCGTTCGCCAGCGGTTTCTTCAGGTTTTCCTGCATCACCCTGGCCATTGGCCGCGCGCCCATGGATTTGTCATAACCCTTGGTGGACAGCCAGTCGCGGGCTTCGTCGCTGACTTCCAGCGAAACGCCCTTGGCGTCGAGCTGCGCCTGCAGTTCCACGATAAACTTGTCCACCACCAGTTGGATAATTTCCGGCGATAAGTGATTAAACCAAATCACGTTATCCAAACGGTTGCGGAATTCAGGGGTGAAGATCTTCTTGATCTCGCCCATGGCATCGGTACTGTTATCCTGCTGTATCATCCCGATGGACTGGCGCGTGGTCTCCTGCACCCCGGCATTGGTGGTCATGACGACAATCACGTTGCGGAAATCCGCCTTGCGCCCGTTGTTGTCGGTCAGGGTACCGTTGTCCATTACCTGCAACAGCAGATTAAACACATCCGGATGCGCCTTCTCGATTTCATCAAGCAGCAATACCGCATGCGGGTGCTTGAGCACCGCGTCGGTCAACAGACCGCCCTGGTCGTAGCCGACATATCCCGGAGGCGCGCCGATCAGGCGGCTGACCGTATGGCGTTCCATATATTCGGACATATCAAAGCGCAGCAGTTCGATATCCAGCGCTTTTGCCAGTTGCACCGTGACTTCGGTCTTGCCCACCCCGGTCGGACCCGCGAACAGGAATGACCCGACCGGCTTATGGTCCTGGCCCAGCCCGGCGCGGCTCATCTTGATAGCCTCGGTCAGCGCCTCGATGGCTTTATCCTGCCCGAACACCAGCATCTTCAGGCGTTCGTTCAAATGCTTGAGCACATCGCGATCGCTGGACGAAACGGTTTTTTCCGGAATGCGCGCGATACGCGCCACCACCGATTCAATATCCGCCACGTTAACGGTCTTTTTACGTTTGCTCACCGGCATCAGCCGGCTGCGGGCGCCCGCTTCATCGATAACGTCGATGGCCTTGTCGGGCAAATGGCGATCGTTGATGTATTTCACCGCCAGCTCAACCGCCGCGCGCACCGCCTTGGCGGTATAACGCACGTCATGATGGGCCTCGTATTTCGGTTTAAGGCCGGTCAAGATCTGCACGGTTTCCTCAACCGAGGGCTCGGTAATATCGATTTTCTGGAAGCGACGCGCCAGCGCCCGATCCTTCTCGAAAATATTGCTGAATTCCTGGTAGGTGGTGGAACCCATAACGCGGATCTTGCCGCTGGAGAGCAGCGGTTTAATCAGGTTGGCCGCATCGACCTGGCCGCCCGAGGCGGCGCCGGCGCCGATGATGGTGTGGATTTCATCGATAAACAGAATGCTGTTTTTATCCGATTCAAGCTGCTTGAGCAGCGCTTTGAAACGCTTCTCGAAGTCGCCGCGGTATTTGGTGCCAGCCAGCAATGAGCCGATATCCAGCGAATAAATCGTGCAGTCGGCGATAACCTCGGGCACGTCCCCCTGGACGATGCGCCAGGCCAGGCCTTCGGCAATCGCCGTTTTGCCGACGCCGGACTCGCCCACCAGCAACGGGTTGTTTTTGCGCCGGCGGCATAACACCTGCACGGTACGTTCCAGCTCCCGCTCGCGGCCAATCAGGGGATCGATCCCGCCCACACGGGCGAGTTGGTTGAGATTGGTAGTGAAGTTTTCCATACGATCCTCCCCGCCTGCCTGCTCTTCATTAACCGGATTTTCAGGACCCGGCGCCTGTGTTTCATCTTTACGGGTGCCGTGGGAGATGAAATTGACGATATCAAGCCGGCTGACATCGTGCTTGCGCAACAGATATGCCGCCTGGGACTCCTGTTCGCTAAAAATGGCGACCAGGACATTGGCTCCGGAGACTTCACTGCGTCCAGAAGATTGCACGTGGAAAACCGCGCGCTGCAATACGCGCTGGAAACTGAGCGTAGGCTGCGTATCGCGCTCTTCGTCGCTGGTCGGTAAGGTTGGCGTGGTTTGTTCGATAAATGCTTCGAGCTCCTGGCGCAACGCCACCAGGTCAACCGTGCACGCCTCAAGCGCTTCCCTCGCCGAAGGGTTGCTGAGCAGGGCCAGCAACAGATGTTCCACGGTCATAAACTCATGCCGGTGCTCGCGCGCTCTGGCGAAAGCCATATTTAAACTGAGTTCCAGTTCTTGATTGAGCATTGGCACCTCCCCAAATTGATTGCCTGTTCAGGCCTTTTCCAGCGTACAAAGCAACGGATGCTCATTTTCCCGGGCATAACGATTAACATGAGCGGCTTTGGTTTCGGCGACTTCGGCGGTGTAGACTCCGCAGATAGCCTTGCCGTGATAATGAACCGTAAGCATCAGTTGCGTTGCACGTTCAACATCATAAGAAAAGAACTTTTGCAGCACGTCAATGACAAATTCCATCGGAGTGTAGTCGTCATTGATAAGTATAACTTTATACATTGATGGGGGTTTTACCGCATCTTTCAACAGGTCCTCGGCAAAATTCTGTTCGCCCGGCCTTTCACTAGTGTTGCCCATCGTCTTTCCGTCAGTACGTTTCTCTTTCTTGATATATCGTTGCGACCGCTTGGCTCTTCATGGCGCAACCCCATCATGATTATCAGTCTACCATCAGATGTTCAAAACAGCTGCCTGCTATAACCTATAACAATAATAGGATTTTGATTGCAGCCGGCGCCTTGAGATTTTGTCAAAAAAGCGTCAATATCGTTAACTGCTTCAAAGTTTAAGAATGTCATCAGCCAACTCCTCCAGCATCCTCTTGACCTGCGCTTCCTATCCTCTAGAGTGTACTTGCGTAAGCCGCTGCTGTTTTGACCAATCAGGCTTACGGCGTCAACAATCCTCATCACGTATAAGATTCGGTTGCGAGGGATGTAGAAGCATGGAGACGGGTAAAGTAAAATGGTTCAATAACGCCAAAGGTTTTGGGTTTATCTGTCCTGAAAGCGGCGGCGAGGATATATTTGCGCATTACTCAACAATCCAAATGGACGGTTATCGAACGCTCAAAGCCGGGCAAGTGGTCAGATTCGATGTTCATCAAGGTCCCAAGGGGAACCATGCGAGCCTGATTGTGCCTGTTGAAACCGAGACTGTTGCCTGATGACGCGCCTCGCGATTAATGCCTAATGATGCTAGTGAAATGCCAGTGATGCGCTGGCATTTTTTTTGCCGCCGGTCCCTGCATACTCAAGGTATAACATTTTTATTTTAAGACGCAAGCATAATTATGTGTGAGGCAATCACTATCTTGACTAATGATTTCCCGGCGCCCATCCGTGTCCATGGCGCCGGTTGACGCCGCTTAGCTGGAATCCCGCCTGAATAACATAAACCTATAGTAAACATATTATAATCTCTGGTTTATCTCGCCTCGACATTGACCTTCCGTTTAATAACATTTTGCTGAAATAGGCTTTTGTTTAAACCAGGTCATACAGATATGTCACAGCTTGTCACCAGTCTGGAAAAACCAGATACATTAACCGGTTGGCAATTGGCGCTTGCCCTGTTTCGCGGCAGGCGGGTACCGGGTATCGCATGGGAACATCCAGTCTACCGCTGCAAGTTTATGTTGCGCTATCTCTGCACGTTTAAACACTCCGCGCCCTGGCTGGCGTATCTGGCCCAGTCTCCGCTGCTGCCGCAGATGCTGGCCACGCAGCCGGGGTTGCCCTGCAAGCTGCATCGTCCCTACCTGGCGGCAAATATGAAGAGTGAACAACGTTTGGCGGCCCTGCTGTTCCATTACGACTACATCCAGTCGCATTTACCCAAGCCCTTGCTCAAGGGGCACATGTCGCGCGCGGGTGTCATCCTGGCGGAGCTGGAGGGAAAGAACGGCCAGCGCTTTTACCTGCGCTTCGACTCGCTGGACCATTTGAACCGCGAGGGCGAGGCCACCGTGCTGTTTTGCGATGAACAGGACGTCATGCTGGCCGAGATAACCTTTGCCTTTACCCCGGGACAGGGCGCCACCCTGTTTATCGGCGGCTTGCAGGGCGCGCGGCGGGACGTGGAGCATGAGACCATACAGCTTGCCACCAAGTCCTGCCACGGCCTGTTCCCCAAACGGCTGGCGCTGGAGGCGGTCATGCTGCTGGCATCCAACCTGGGCGTCGCCCGTATTCTTGCGGTCGGCAACGGCAGCCACATGTACCAGGATTTACGTTATAGCTGCAAAAAAAAGCGGTTCCTGCATGCTGATTACGACAATTTCTGGTTATCGCTTAATGGCCAAAGCAACGAACAGGGCTATTTCCAATTGCCGCTGTGCATTGCGCGTAAACCCCTAGACACATTGCCCAGTAAAAAACGCGCCGAATACCGGCGCCGCTATGATCTCCTGGACCAGCTCACCCGGCAAATCAACGCGCATTTCGTCAAGGATGAAAAACCGGCCATCTCCTGACGCCAGACGCCGCCGCCTTCCCGCTAAAAATGATCATCCGCGCGAACCGGGATTAACCCGCGCCTTTACAGCAATCCCGGTATTCGTTAGTTTAAGGCAGCGTTTCTTGCCGTGCAAAAGGATGTGACCCCGCCATGTATTCCGGCCTGCTGATAATTCTTATTCCCCTGATTCTCGGTTACCTGTTGCCGCGCCTGCGCCAACCGATACTGCGGGCCGTTAATCGCCTGTTGAGCGCCATGGTCTATATCATCCTTTTTTTCATGGGCATCAGCCTGGCTTTTCTGGATAACCTGGCCACCAACCTGTTAACGATCGCCTGGTATGCCGGCACCAGCGCCCTATGCATTCTGACGGTAAACGCCGCCGCGCTGTGGTGGCTGGAAAAACGCTCTCCCTGGACGACGCCGGGCCATCAGGAGGCGCCACCTTCCCGGCTGCGCATGGCCATGGATTCCCTCAAGCTTTGCCTGGTGGTGGTGGCGGGGTTCCTTATCGGCCTGACCCATTGGCACTGGCTCGGCGTCGCCTCCCGCGCCGGCGAATTCGCCCTGATCCTGCTGTTGCTGCTGGTGGGAATTCAATTGCGCAACAGCGGCATGACGCTGCGGCAAATCCTGCTGAACCGGCGCGGGGGCATCATCGCCCTGGTGGTGGCGGCCAGCGCCATGATCGGCGGCGCGGTCGCGGCATTGCTGCTGGGATTGCCCTTGCTTACCGGCCTGGCCATGGCTTCGGCTTTCGGCTGGTACTCGCTGTCGGGCATTTTAATGACCGACGCGTTTGGTCCGGTGGTGGGCAGCGCCGCATTTTTCAACGATCTGGTGCGCGAACTGCTGGCCATTATGCTGATTCCCGGACTGATGCGCCGCAGCCGCAGCGTCGCACTCGGCCTGTGCGGCGCCACGTCGATGGATTTCACGCTGCCGGTGCTGCAGCGCAGCGGAGGCCTGGAGGTGGTGCCGGCGGCCATTGTGCACGGCTTTTTATTAAGCCTGCTGGCACCGATTCTTATCGCGCTGTTTTCCGCCTGACAGGTCAGGTACTGCACTTCCCCGTTTAAAAGGACTAAGCTTTACCGGCATGGGATTTTTTTGTCTTAGTCCTGGCTCATTTCAAAGGGGAAAACCATGAAACAAACCGTTGCGGCAGCCATTGCCAAAACCTTGGAGCAAGCCGGCGTCAAGCGTATCTGGGGCGTTACCGGCGACTCGCTTAACGGCCTGAGCGACAGCCTTAATCGCATGGGCACCATTCAATGGATGGGCACCCGTCACGAAGAGGTAGCGGCCTTTGCCGCCGGGGCGGAAGCCCATGTCACCGGTCAACTGGCGGTGTGCGCCGGTTCCTGCGGACCGGGCAACCTGCATTTGATCAACGGTTTGTATGATTGCCACCGCAACCAGGTGCCGGTGCTGGCGATCGCCGCCCATATTCCCTCCAGCGAAATCGGCAGCGGCTATTTCCAGGAAACCCGCCCGCAAGAGCTGTTTCGCGAATGCAGCCATTACTGTGAATTGATCACAAATCCGGAGCAGCTTCCCCAGGTGCTGGGCATCGCCATGCGCAAGGCCATTCTTAACCGCGGCGTTTCGGTTATCGTGCTGCCCGGCGACGTGGCGCTGAAACCGGCGCCGGAAGACTATAAGCCGGAATGGTATGCGCCACAGCCGCCGCTGAGCGTCCCGCCGGTGGGAGAATTGGAAAAACTGGCCGCTATGCTGAACCAGGCGGAAAATATTACCTTGATGTGCGGCTGCGGCTGCGCCGGCGCCCATGACGAAGTGGTCAAGCTGGCGGGGCTGCTCAAGGCGCCGATCGTGCATGCGCTGCGGGGCAAGGAGCATTTGGAATGGGACAACCCCTATGACGTCGGCATGACCGGCCTGATTGGCTTCTCGTCCGGTTATCATGCCATGATGAACGCCGACACGCTGGTCCTGCTGGGCACCCGCTTCCCCTATCGCGCCTTCTATCCCACCCACGCCAATATCATCCAGATCGACATCGATCCGGGCAGCCTGGGCGCGCATTGCGCGGTGAACATGTCGCTTATCGGCGACGTGAAATCGACGCTGGCGGTATTGTTGCCGCGTCTGGCGGAAAAGACCACGCGTCATCATCTCGATCAGGCGTTGGCGCATTATCACGCGACCAGGGGCGATCTCGACGCGCTGGCCAAACCCAACGGCGACAAACCCATCCATCCGCAGTACGTGGCGCAGCAGGTAAGCCGCCTGGCGGCCCGCGACGCCATCTTTACCTGTGACGTGGGCACGCCGACCGTATGGGCGGCACGCTATCTGGAAATGAACGGCCAACGGCGGCTTATCGGCTCGTTCAACCATGGCTCCATGGCCAACGCCATGCCGCAGGCCCTGGGCGCGCAGGCGGCCTATCCCAAGCGGCAGGTGGTCGCCCTGTGCGGCGACGGCGGATTTACCATGCTGATGGGGGATTTTTTATCCATGGCGCAGATGAAGCTGCCGGTGAAGATCGTTATCTTCAACAATAGCGTACTGGGTTTCGTGGCGATGGAAATGAAGGCGGGCGGTTATCTGACCGATGGGACCGATCTGCAGAATCCTGATTTCGCCGCCATCGCCCGCGCCGCCGGCATCAAGGGCATCCGGGTGGAAAAATCCGCCGATCTCGACGCCGCGCTTAACGAGGCGTTCGCCACCGACGGACCGGTGGTGGTGGATGTAATTACCGCCAAGGAAGAGCTGGCCATGCCGCCGCAGATTAAATTTGAACAGGCAAAAGGTTTCAGCCTCTATATGCTGCGCGCCATTATTAACGGACGCGGCGATGAAGTGGTAGAATTGGCCAAAACCAACTGGCTGCGCTAGCGCCCGGCATGTTGCGTCCGGCGGGAATTCGCCCTGGCCGGGCGACGACGTCATTTGGGCGTGGGTCTTAACGCCCGTATCTAGAACGTAACGGAGTGAGCATGATTGATCTACGCAGTGATACCGTCACCTTGCCGAGCGATGCCATGCGCCGGTTAATGGCGTCAGCCGAGGTCGGCGATGACGTGTATGGCGACGATCCCACCGTGGCGGCGCTTGAAGCCGACGGCGCCCGCCTCGGCGCCAAGGAGGCGGCGCTGTTTTTCCCCAGCGGCACCCAGGCCAATCTGGTGGCGCTGCTGACCCATTGCCAGCGTGGCGAAGAGTACATCGTCGGCCAGCAGGCGCATAATTACCGTTTCGAGGCCGGCGGCGCCGCGGTACTGGGCAGTATCCAGCCACAGCCGCTGGAAGCCGACGCCGACGGCACCCTGCCGCTGGACAAAGTGGCGGCGGCCATCAAGCCCGATGATTTTCATTTCGCCCGCACGCGGCTGTTAAGCCTGGAAAATACCCATAACGGCAAAGTATTGCCGCAGGACTACCTGCGCCAGGCCTGGCAGTTTACCCGCGATCGCGGCCTGGCGCTGCATATCGACGGGGCGCGTATTTTTAACGCCGTGGCGTCGCTTGGGGTACCGCTTAGCGAAATAACGCAATATTGCGATACCCTGACCATCTGTTTATCAAAAGGATTGGGCGCGCCGGTGGGCTCGCTGCTGTGCGGCGGCGCGGATTATATCAGCCAGGCCAAGCGCTGGCGCAAAATGGTGGGCGGCGGGATGCGCCAGTCGGGGATCCTGGCGGCGGCCGGCCGCTATGCCTTGGAGCATAACGTGCGGCGGCTTGGCGAAGACCATGATAACGCCCGCTGGCTGGAGCAGCGGTTATCCGCGCTGGGCGTGGAAATCATCGCCCCGGGCGCGCAAACCAATATGCTGTTTATCCGCCAGCCGGCGGAATTAGCCGCCAAGCTCGGCCCCTGGATGAAACAGCATGATATCCTGATTGCCGCCGGCACGGTAACCCGGCTGGTCACCCATTTAAATACCAGCCGCGCCGATCTGGAGAAGGTGGTGGACTGCTGGCAGGCGTTCCTGCGGCATCAGGCGCAATTATCCGGCGCTCCGCTCACCGGCGTGTATTTCCAGTAGCGCATCCAGGATAGCCTCGGTTTCCGCGTCCGCCAGGCCGCGAAAATCCCGCGGGCGAAAATGCATCTGGAACGCCGCCAGCGCTTGTTGCCGGAGCGCCGACGGCAGTTCTGGCGAGACATCGTAGCCGTAGCGCGCCATCCGCGTCATCACGCCCGCCATCGCCACCCGCGCATCAGGGTCGCGCCCCGCCAGGAAATAATCTACCCGTTGCCTATCCGGCCAGACGCCGACGCCGGCCGCCGCCAATTGCCGCCAGGGGAATAACGGGCCGGGGTCCTGCTTGCGCCGCCAGGCGATATCACTGTGCCCCACCACATTGCCCGGCAGGATATGGTAACGGCTGACGATGTCCCGGCTTAGGGCTATCAGCAGCGCTATCTGCCGGGGCGGGTAGGACGTTGCGCGATAGCCCGCCAGGGTGGGTCGATAACCCTGGTTTTCGATTTCGATGCCAATCGAGGTATCGTTAAGATGGGTGCGGCCGCGCCAAAAACTCTCGCCCGCATGCCAGGCGCGACGGGATTCATCCACCAGCCGCAGCGCGGTGGGGACGCCCCGCGCCTGAGCGGACGATACGGGAATTAAATAGTGGGCGCTTACCTGCTCAGTGGTCAGGGTGCTTAGCGACGCGGCAAAATCCTCGGCGGTGTAATGGAGCACCAAAAACTGTATCCGCTCATCCGCGCCGCCGGCGCGCCGTGAATCGTCTATCCGGTAAGCCGTCTGGACGACCGGCGGTTTTATCCCCTGCTGGCAACCGGCGGTGCCGGCGCAAAGCAGGGCCAAACCAAGCCATAATGCCCTGGTCGATGCTCTAACGGCGCAAAAACCCGCGCCCCTGATGTTCAAATTACCAGCATCCATGAGAAATTTTATCCTGCAGAATGACCCTCTCCCGCAACAAATCGGCATAAAAATGCAGGGAATGAATTACGTCGGCTATTCTGTTTAAGTTTTGATTATACAGTCTACATGATAATACTGCCCTTTACTCATAAGGAAAGTGTGAATATCATGGCTCATTCTTGGTTTTTCCCAATTATCAACGTTTATCCCATTAAAGAAAGTATTTTTCCCGCAGTCTACAAAAACTTAACTGAAAATAGATTCGTAAAGTCCTTTGTGGCAATAAAAAATGTCTGTACCCTTACGGGCAAAACGTCAAATTTAAATAATGCTGACATTGTCGGCGACGCCGCTGACCCGGCAAATCGATTTTGTCATGCGCCTGGATATTCCCACCGGGAAACGGTGACGATACTGAAACAATGTATGTCCCGCCTGGTCGACTCATGCCGGAAGGTAAAAAATATTATTATGCACCGTGTCTTCTCACTCTCGTCACAACGTAGTTTTATGGACTTCCAAAAAAACCAACCGCCAAATAAAAAATCCTGTGATAAATTTACCGATAGCGCGGAAGATTACTACTCTCGGGTAATATTTAATAAATTACGCGATACTTTGCATAACCACATCAACACTAACGGAGGCACAAATGAGGCATGGAAGTCGCAAGAATCAAGGACCTATATTGGTGCCGTCATCAATAAAACCATAGATAAATATATAACCACAGATGAGGGGAAGCGTATTACCCAAACGCTTGGCATAAATGAATCAAGGAAAAGATGGTCTAATGAAATATATAAAAAGCTAAACTACAAAGACGGTTCAGGCCGTGAAAATGATATCCATAAACTTGCCAATCCCTCTATTTACAAAGCCGTTTTCGAATTTTTTGCCGATCCGGGCAATGAAATTGCCGATCCTTTGATTGGCAATGGCGTTAAAAAACTATGCAATGATGCCGAATTTATCTGGAAGATAAGCCACAGAGTCTATGTCGCGAAATTCAAGGATGTGCCTTCGCCTGAAAAAGTCATTGCCCAGACGCTCAATTATTTAAATAAACTGAAGCCGGCGCGGCCGCCGGAGCCTGAGATATCCTCTCCATCCGAGGGGAAACACGCCAAGGCCTATACCTCAGGCGCGACGTTTCTTAGTAAAAATTTCATGAACTTTCTTATGGGAATGATTGATAAAACAGTCGCATAAGGCCTCACGCAATCCTTGACCCAGAGTAGCAGCGCCGGGCGCGTTCGACTTCGCGCCGGGCCTCTCCCCGCCTTTAGCCAAACGTGCCCGCATGGGTACAACCATCTGATTTTTCACTATACTCGTTGATACTGATCTACCGCCATCCTCTATCATGCAGGTGAATAATGAAAAAAAATCTTTATGCCCTATTGCCGCTGGCATTTTTACTTGGCGCATGCACCCAGGTTGAACCGGCGTTCAAGGATATCGGCACCCGCAGCGCGCCCTGCGTCGACGGCGGGCCCGATGAGGTGGCGCAGGCGTTCTACACCCTGCGCATTGCACAGCCGCAGGGGAAACCCACCGCCGCGCAGTTGGGACAATACCGCCCTTATCTCAGCGAACGCCTGTTCCAGGTGCTGACCGCCGACCGCAAGGCGCAGGCTAAGCTTGGCGCCTTGCCGCCTGGCGATATCTTCAGCAGCAAAGCCGACGGCCCGTCGGCCGCGGAGGTTCATAGCGCCTCGCATATCCTGAATACCGATGCGAAAAATATCCCCCTGCGCGTCGATCTGAGCCGCGTCCAGAGCGGCGGCGGCCAGACGGTACATTGGCAGGATGAGGTGCTGATGATCCGCGAAGGCACCTGCTGGGCGATCGACGACGTGCGTTACCTGGGCACCTTATCCGCCCATCCCGCCGGCACCCTGCGCCAGACGCTGGAAGAGCGCTAGCCGATCGCCGGCAGCCTTTCCGGCTGCCGGCGGCGTCCGCTGCCAGGATGTCCGCCACCCGTTGCGTTAAAAGTCAGCACATCGCGGTCATCCGCCGGTGAGGCATGACGTTTTGTGCTGTTCGTGATATTATTACGCTCCTAAATGTAAATTTTAATCACGGCAGATTGCATCGGGCGGCTGTCGACGTTAACATCTGCCGCCTTAATGGCTATTCAGTTTCTTCGCATGAGTATTCAACTAAACCGCATTGACTGTTTTTACGGCGCCACCCAGGCACTGTTTGATATTACCCTTGACTGCCCGGCGGGAGAAACGCTGGTGCTGCTCGGCCCCAGCGGCGCGGGTAAAAGCTCCCTACTGCGGGTACTCAACCTGTTGGAGATGCCGCGCGCCGGTCAGTTGGCGATCGCCGGCAACCAGTTCGATTTTCACCATGCGCCGGGCGAGAAAGCCATTCGCGAGCTGCGGCAAAATGTCGGCATGGTGTTCCAGCAATATAATCTCTGGCCGCATCTCACGGTGCGACAGAATTTGATCGAGGCGCCCTGCCGGGTACTGGCCCTGTCGCGCGCCGTGGCCGACAAACGCGCGGACAAACTGCTTGATCGCCTGCGTTTAACCGATTTTGCCGATCGTTTTCCCCTGCATCTGTCCGGCGGTCAGCAGCAGCGGGTGGCGATAGCCAGGGCGTTGATGATGGAACCGCAGGTGCTGCTGTTTGATGAGCCTACCGCGGCGCTGGACCCGGAAATAACCGCACAAATCGTCAGCATCATTCGTGAACTGGCCCAAACCGGCATCACGCAGGTGATTGTGACGCATGAAGTAGAGGTAGCGCGTAAGACTGCCAGCCGCATCGTGTATATGGAAAACGGCCGCATTGTGGAACAAGGCGATGCCACGCATTTCGCCGCCCCCCACACCGAGGCGTTTGCTCACTATTTGTCGCATTAATTGTTGGAATAAAAAAATGAAAAAATTGATAATTGCCGCGGTACTGGCAGGGATCGCATCTTCCGCCGCCGCGGCGCAGACCATTCGTTTTGCCACCGAAGCCTCCTACCCGCCGTTTGAGTTTGTCGATGCCAATAATAAAATCCAGGGGTTTGATATCGATTTGGCCAATGCGTTATGCAAACAGATTCAAGCCGAATGCACCTTTACCAACCAGGCTTTCGACAGCCTGATCCCAAGCCTCAAATTCCGTCGTTTCGACGCGGTGATCTCGGGTATGGATATCACGCCGGACCGTTTGCAGCAGGTGACTTTCAGCCAGCCTTATTATGAAAATTCCGCCATTTTCGTGGCGCAAAAAGGCAAATTCACCGATCTGGCCTCGTTGAAAGATAAGCGTGTCGGCATGCAGAACGGCTCCACCCATCAGAAATTCCTGCTGGATAAACATCCGGAAATCACCGCCGTGCCTTACGACAGCTATCAGAACGCCATCCTGGACCTGAAAAACGGTCGTTTGGACGCCGTCTTCGGCGATACCGCCGTGGTCAATGAATGGCTGAAGAAAGACGCCGACCTGGCCACCGTCGGGGACAAGATCACCGATAAAGCCTATTTCGGCACCGGCCTGGGCATCGCCATGCGGCTGAACAATAATGAGCTGCGCGACCAGTTCAACGGCGCGCTGGAAAAAGTCAAACAGGACGGCACCTACCAGGTTATCTACCAGAAATGGTTTAAGCAGTAATCGCCCTTCATGAATGAACTTCAACCGATAGCCAGCGCCGCCGGGACCACCGTCGGCCTGGCGTTATGCGCGCTGGTGGCCGGACTGTTGCTGGCGATGTGTTTTGCCGCCTGGGAATCCGCCCGCTGGAAGTGGCTGGGGCTTATCGGCACCGCCGTGGTGACGCTGCTGCGCGGCCTGCCGGAAATCCTGGTGGTGCTGTTTATTTATTTCGGCGCGTCGCAGCTGCTGGTAACGCTTGCCGACGGCGTTAGCCTCGACCTGCTGGTGGCGCGCATTCCGGTGCGCCTGCCCATCGATAATTTCAACGTCAGCCCCTTTGTCTGCGGCGTTATCGCCTTGGCATTGCTGTATGCCGCCTATGCGTCGCAAACGCTGCGCGGCGCGCTGAAAGCCATACCGCAGGGGCAGTGGGAGTCCGGCCAGGCGCTGGGCATGAAAAAAAGCACGGTCTTTTTCCGTCTGGTGATGCCGCAGATGTGGCGCCATGCGCTGCCCGGCCTGGGTAATCAATGGCTGGTGCTGTTGAAAGACACCGCGCTGGTCTCGCTGATAAGCGTTAACGACCTGATGCTGCAAACCAAGAGCATCGTCAGCTTTACCCAGCAGCCGTTTACCTGGTACCTGGTCGCGGCGGCGGTTTACCTGATCATCACCCTGCTTAGCCAGATTATCCTGCGGGCGTTGGAACGTCGCGCCACCCGCTTTGAAACGAGGGCTTCCTGATGCTGGCCTACCTGCCCGAGCTGCTCAAGGGCCTGCCCACCAGCTTGACGCTGACGCTGTGCGCCATCGTCATTGCCTTGCTGCTGGCGCTGCTGTTTACCCTGGTTATCAGCCTTAAGACCCCGGTCCTGACGCCGTTAATCAGGATTTACATCACCTTGTTTACCGGCACCCCGCTGCTGGTGCAGATTTTTTTGATTTATTACGGACCGGGTCAATTCGCCGCCCTGCGCGCCATTCCCTGGCTATGGGCGCTGGTCTCGCAGCCGTGGCTGTGCGCCATGGTGGCGCTGGCGCTTAACAGCGCCGCCTACAGCACCCAGCTTTTCACCGGCGCCGTGCGCGCCATTCCCGCCGGACAGTGGCAGTCATGCGCGGCGCTCGGCATGTCGCGCATGCAATCCCTGCGCTTGTTGATGCCCTTCGCCATTAAACGGGCGCTGTCGTCATACTCGAATGAAGTGGTGCTGGTATTCAAAAGTACGTCATTGGCCTACACCATTACGCTGATGGACATCATGGGGCACGGGCAGCTCATGTATGGCCGCACCTACGACGTCATGGTATTCGGCGCGGCGGGTATTATCTATCTGTGCGTTAACGGCGTGCTGACCCTGCTGATGCGTTTGATCGAGCACCGGGCATTACGGTTCGAGCGGCGCAACTGACGGCCGGCGCCGCAGCAAGACCAGCGTTTCGTAATGGGCGGTATGCGCAAACATGTCGAATAACTGCGCCTTGACGATGTGGTAAGCCGGTAGGGCGCCCAGGTCCCTGGCCAGGGTTTCCGCCTGGCAGCTGGAGTAAAGGATATAGGCCGGGGCCATGTCGTCAAGATAGTTGCATAAATCCGCGCCAATGCCGCGCCGGGGCGGATTGACCAGCACCAGATCGGGAACCTCTGCCCGCGAACGGGCGAACTGCGTGGAATCCAGCGCCTGGAAGCGCACCTGGGTCAACCCCATCAGCGCTGCCGACTGGCGCGCGCCGGCTATCGCCTCGGCGCTTATTTCAATGCCGGTCAGGCGGATATCCGGCCCCGCGCAGTGCAGCCCAAAGCCCCCCACCCCGCAAAAAAGATCCCACAGGCTGCCTATCCCAAGCTCGCGCACCCACTGCCGCGCGGTGGCATACAGCCGGGCGGCGACCGCCGGATTGGTCTGGAAAAATCCGCGCGGACGGATAAACAGCGGCACATCATTAAGCCACTCGACAAGCGACGCGTCGTCGCTCAGGATGATTTCGGTTTCGCCCTCGAGGATGGCCATGTGCACCGGCTGGATATTCGCGGATATGACCCGCAGTTGGGGCAATTGCGCGCGCAGCCAGGGCAGCTGCGCGCGCAGCCCCGTCAGTTTGGCGTCCGACCGCAGCACGAAGCGCAGCATCATGCCGCCGTCATGGCGGCTTTCGGTCAACAGCAGGAATTTGAGTTCCCCCCGTCGGCGCGCCACATTGTAGGGCGTCAGGCCGGCGCGGGCGATGAAGGTTTTCAGCAGCGCGAAAACCGGGACGAAGGACGCGGGATAGAGCGGGCAGGCGCACAGGTCAAGCGGCTGGCCGTTGCGCGCCACGATGCCCAGCACCGGGCGCTCCACGCTGCCGCTGACCACCATCTTGGCTTTATTGCGAAACGCCGTCTGCGGCGAGGCGACCGGCGCCAGCCATTGCCCGACCGGCATGGCCGACAGCAGCCCGGCCAGGGCGGCCTGTTTGTCCGCCAGCTGCCGGGCGTAGGGCTTATCCAGCCACTGGCAGGATTGGCAACCATCGACGCTCGAGAGCTCGCAATGCATAATTTTTCCGGCCGGTTAAACGGGCACGCATTGTACCATCGGTTGCGCGTAAAAATCACCGGCCGCGTTTAAAAAAGCGCCGGCTGGAGAGCGGCGCGAATAATAACAGCATGATCACGATATCCGGCAATTTATGCATCAGGAGTTCGCCTGCGATCTCAGCCGCGCTATTGCCCGAGAGGGCGAACATTTCGGGATAAAAGCCGTTCCAGGTGGCCAGGAATAAATAGCCGGCGCTCAGGCCCTGGCATACGACAAAATACCAGCGCGACCAGCCAAGACCGCGCATCACCGCAAAGCCGCAGCGCAATTCGACAAACAGCACGGTCAGGCTTGCCAGGAACAGCAGCGTCAAATCCCACGAGCGGCTGCTGGTATCGATAAAACTGCGCACCCCCTCCACACCCAGGCTATTGGTCAACATCAGCATGCCCAGGCAGCGGGTGGCGACGATGGCGCTGCCGGCAATCAATACCGCCACCGGCGCGTTGCCGCGCAATCGCGTCCTTTGCGCCGCAACCCGCTTTAGAAGGCGCAAATGCAGGTACTCGGTATTGCCGCCCCTTAGGATCTCCGACATGGTCCTTCTCCTTGTAATTTCGCCATATTAAACAGCGGTACCAGGATAAAGACTAGCAGTAATCAGCGCATTCAGCCACGTAACGCCCGCCGTCGATCCCGTTGGCGCTGTTTTTCGGCGCGGGACATCAGCCACCAGGCGATCAGGCCGATAATCCCGACCACGCCCAGGATGATGGTGGCCAGGGCATTGATTTCCGGATTGACCCCCATCCTGACGCTTGAGAATACCAGCATCGGCAAGGTGGTGGCCCCGGGACCGGCGACAAAACTGGCAATCACCAGATCGTCCAGCGACAGGGTAAAGGCCAGCAGCCAGCCGGAGACAATGGCCGGCGCAATCATCGGCAGCGTGATGATAAAAAACACCTTGATGGGCGTGGCGCCGAGATCGAGAGCGGCTTCCTCAATGGATTCATCCAGCTCGCGCAGCCTGGAATTCACCACCACCGCCACATAGGCGGTACAAAACGTCACGTGCGCCAGCCAGATGGTGAACATGCCGCGCTCCGCCGGCCAGCCGATGGCGTGCCCGAGCGCCACGAACAGCAGCAGCAGCGACAGGCCGGTTATCACATCCGGCATTACCAGCGGCGCGGTCAGCATAAAGGCAAAGCCGGTGGCGCCGCGAAAGCGGCCGAAACGCACGATCACCACCGCCGCCAGGGTACCGAGGATCACCGCCATGGTGGCGGTGGCGGCCGCCAGCGTCAGGCTAAGCGACACGGCGCTGAGCATCGCGTCGTCATTGATCAGCACCCCATACCACTGCGTCGACCATCCGGCCCACACCGTGACCAGTTTGGAGCTGTTGAACGAATAGATCACCAGCATCAGCATCGGCGCGTACAGAAATGTAAAGCCGATAATCAAAATCACGATGCGCCACGGCGAGCGTATGACGGGTAGCGTATTCATGCATGGTCCCCCAGGGTTTTATTCTGATGTTTATGGAACCACATTATCGGCGCAATCAGCAGCAGCAGCATGATGACCGCCACCGCGGACGCCACCGGCCAATCACGGTTGTTAAAGAATTCCTGCCATAAAATCCGCCCGATCATGATGCTGTCGGGACCGCCCAGCAATTCCGGTATCACGTATTCACCCACCGCGGGAATAAACACCAGCATCGAGCCGGCGATGATGCCGCCTTTGGTCAAGGGCACGATGACCTGGAAAAAGGTTTTCAGCGGGCGGGCGCCGAGATCGAGTGATGCCTCCACCAGGGAATAATCCAGCCGGGTCAGGGCGGTATAAATAGGCAGGATCATAAACGGCAGATAGGCATACACCACGCCGATATACACCGCCAGATTGGTATGCAGGATAACCAAAGGCCGATCGATAACGCCAAGCCATAGCAGGACGTTATTGAGGATGCCGTTGTTTTTCAGGATCCCCATCCAGGCGTAGACCCGGATCAAAAAGGACGTCCACGACGGCAGGATAACCAGCAGCAGCAAGATATTGCGCGTAGAGGGTTTGCTGTGCGCCACCGCCCAGGCCATCGGGTAGCCTATCAGCAGGCAGAAAAAGGTGGAAACCGCCGCCACCTGCAACGATTGCAGATAGGCCTCGATATACAGCGGATCGTCCAGCAGTTGCAGATAATTAGCCAGGTTGAGGGAAATATCCAGCTTGCCGTCCAACCAGCTGACCAGGTCGGTATAAGGCGGGATGGCGCGGGCCATCTCCGCCATGCTTATTTTGAAAACGATCAGAAAGGGCAGCAAAAACAGCAGCAGCAGCCACAGGTAGGGCAGGAAAATCACCGCCTTGCGACCATGACGCATTTGCAGCCTTGTTAAGATGCGCGGGGTGTTGGCCCCCTCGATGGCCGGCGGGGGCGGTAACTTCTGGTCAGAAACAGACATGATTTATCCCCTGCCCTACACCGTCAGCACAACACAGCTGTCCGCATCCCAGCAAAGACGCACTTCATCTCCCCAGGTCGGCGTGCCTTTGCGGTAACGGTGCGCATTTTGCAGCTGCGCGCTGATGGTCTGGCCGCTTTGCAGCAGCACGTGGTAAATGGAAAGATCGCCCAGATAGGCGATATTGACCACCTCGCCGACGGCGAAGTTAACGCCGTCCTCCGGCACCTCGTCGCACAACATGATTTTTTCCGGCCGCAGCGCCACATGCACCGGCACGCCGTCGACCACCGAGACATCGGAGTTCACCTGGAGCGGATGCACCAGGCCGGGACTTTGGATAATCAGCGCGTCATCGTGGCGTTCCACCAGCAGGCCATCGAACATATTGACCGAACCAATGAATTCGGCGCTGAAACGGCTGTTGGGGTGCTCATAAATGTCTTCCGGCTCGCCGATTTGCACGAACTTGCCCCGGTTCATAATGGCGATGCGCCCGGCCATGGTCATGGCCTCTTCCTGATCGTGGGTCACCATGACGCAGGTCACCCCGACGCGTTCAAGGATATCCACCACCTCAAGCTGCATCCGGTCGCGCAGTTTTTTATCCAGCGCCCCCATCGGTTCGTCAAGCAGCAATAACTTTGGCCGTTTTGCCAGGCTGCGCGCCAGGGCCACGCGCTGGCGCTGGCCGCCGGAAAGCTGATGAGGCCTGCGGGCGGCGAATTCCTGCATATGCACCATCGCCAGCATCTCCGCCACGCGTTGTTTAATCTCGGCGCGCGGCAGTTTATCCTGCTTGAGCCCGAAGGCAATATTCTGCTCCACCGTCATATGCGGAAAAAGCGCATAGGACTGGAACATCATATTAATGGGCCGCTGGTACGGCGGCATATGGGACAGATCCTGTCCATCGAGCACAATCTGCCCATGGGTCGGTTGTTCAAAACCCGCAAGCATCCGCAACAGCGTGGATTTACCACAGCCTGACGCGCCCAATAAAGCAAACATTTCCCCTTTATAGATCGTCAAACTGACATCATCGACCGCCGTTTCGCCGTCGAAGGTTTTGGTCAAATTGCGAATCTCCAGTAATGGCGTCACCATTTTCTGGGTTTTGGGCTGTGGGCGGGGTATGGCATCGTTCACTAACATGACTCTCCGGAACAGAAGAAACGGATAAGAGTTAATCGGCTACCGTCTCAGAAATAGCATAACAGGCGGTATTGCACCGCCTGTGGATGAGCGTGATGTTAAATCCGCGGCCGGTGGATTATTTGCCGCTTTTGACCTTGGTCCAGGCCCGGGTGATAACACGGTCGATTTGCGGTGGCTGGACTTTAAGGCTGAACAGCTTCGCACGTACTTCGGGCGGCGGATAAATGCCGGGATTATTGCGAACCTCTTCATTGACCAGCGGCGTGGCCGCTTTATTGCCGTTGGCATAAAATATCTGGTTGCTGACCTGGGCAATAACCTGCGGGTCCATCAGAAAATTAAGAAACTGATAAGCCTCGTCGGTATTTTTGGCATCGGCCGGGATGGCCAACACGTCAAAAAACGCCAGGGCGCCTTCCTTCGGAATACTATAGGCAATATTAACGCCGTTCTTCGCTTCTTTGGCGCGATTTGCAGCCTGCATCACATCCCCGGCCCAGCCAATTGCCACGCAAATGTCGCCATTGGCCAAATCATTAATGTACTGCGAGGAATGGAAATAACGCACGCTGGGACGCAGTTTTAACAGCAGATCGGTGGCCGGTCCGGTATAATCAGCGGCATTGGCGCTGTTGGGATCTTTTCCCAGGTAATTGAGGACGGTTGCGAATATCTCCGAAGGCGCATCCAGGAATGAGACGCCGCAGCTTTTCAATTTGGCCAGGTTTTCCGGTTTCAACACCAGATCCCAACTGTTTACCGGCGCGTCCGCTCCCAGAACGGCTTTGACCTTATCGACGTTATAGGCGATGCCGGTGGTAGCCCACATATAGGGAATGGCATATTTGTTATCGGGATCGTGCTGGCTGATGAGTTTCAGCAATTCCGGATCAAGATTTTTATAATTAGGCAGTTTGCTTTTATCCAGCGGCTGGAATACCCCGGCGGTTAACTGGCGCTCCAGGAAACTGGCGGAAGGCACCACCACGTCAAAGCCGGTGCTGCCGGCCATCAGTTTTCCCTCCAACACTTCATTGGAATCGAAAACATCGTAAATGACTTTGATGCCGGTTTGTTTTTCAAAATCCGGCACGGTGTTGGGCGCAATATAATCCGACCAGTTATAGACATGCAGCGTTTTTTGTTCCGCCCCTGAGGCGGTGACGGACGCGGCCATCAGCAAGCCGGCAACCACACCCGACAGCCATTTTTTTCGTTGGGTGAACATCCGTTGCTTCCTCCAGATCCCAGTCAATAAAACAAATATCTGTAAAACGTCGCCGTTATACAGTGCTTGAATAAGCGCAGCGGCTGTTGGCGGCACCGTGAATAGCCCCTCTCCCGCGGGCAGGGCATGGGAGATAAGGTTAAAATAAACCCTCGGCCGACGGATTAAGCGCAGCATCGCCAGCATAACCGCAGCGCCAGTGCGACGCCAGCGGTCCGCAAAAAAAATGGTTCAAAACGATTAATTATTCACTTAATCGTTATCAAATCCGGCATGGCATGCAGAATGACAAAGGATCTTCGCCCGATCGGCCGTTGCGACAGAATAAATGATGGGGGATGAGGAGGGACGTGGCTGCCGCCTGCGCCAGGCGGCATTTTAATGGATTATCGGCAGGGCATGTTTTTGATCGTCGGGTTGCTCTTCTGCGTCGATAAACAGCAAATCATTGGCGCGCGCCTCAAGGATAAGCATGGAGATCTGTTCTTCAGACTGCTGCATAAAATGTTTAAACTGGCTGAAGGTCACCCCTACTTCGATGCTTAACGACTGGCAAGCCACCAGCTTGGGCAAATTATCGTCCTGGATATCAATAAACGCCTTCACCGTCAGCGAACTGGCGTTGATCTGGCTTAAATCCCCCACCAGCGCAATCAGGGCGGTGGGACGCACCTCCGCCAGGGCGGAAAACAAGATGACGTTGTCGACCAAATCTATTTTTGCATCAAAGATACCGTCAAAATTTTGCATATGCGGCAGATGCAACGCCTGGCAGGAGTCACACTCGAAAAACGTCAGACTGAGCTTTTCCAGCCAGCGTCTAAGGATGTCCAGATCCGGGACAATAAGTGAATCCATAACGGCCAACCTCTAAATGAAAAAAAGTGAAACGGGGCATAGCTTACGGAATAATTGTCAAAGGTGCCATGGACAAAAGCAGGAAATTCTTTTAACCGTCGGACGGGCCGTCCGGCCAGCTATGGCAAGGACTGGCGCTGCGTCGGGCGCTAAATATCATCATGTTGATTTGTAATGGATAGCTGTCCGGCGGGCCGTAATGGGTAAGACCAATGCACGCCCTTCGGGACAAAATCTGAAAATGTTCTTTTTGCCGGCGACCGGGGGAAATTATAGGGTATTGGCCCCTTTTAACCTCTTTTGGCCATGCTGTTCGATATATTCGATCATCATGCCGGCAATATCGATGCCGGTGGCGGTTTCCACCCCTTCAAGCCCCGGCGAGGCGTTGACCTCCATCACCAGCGGCCCTCGCCGCGCCCGCAGGATATCAACGCCCGCCACGTCAAGTCCCAGGGTGGCAACCGCCTTGATGGCCACCGCCCTTTCCCGCGGGGTAATGACAACGTTGCGGGCCGAACCGCCCCGATGCAGATTGGAGCGGAAATCTCCCGCTTCGGCCTGGCGCTCGATAGCCGCCACCACCTGTTTTCCCACCACCAGGCACCGGATATCACAGCCCTTCGCCTCCTGGATATATTCCTGCACCAGAAACTGCGCTTTTAAGCCGCGAAAGGCGTCGATGACGCTCTTGGCCGCCTGCGGGGTTTCAGCCAGCACCACGCCGATCCCCTGGGTGCCCTCCACCAGCTTCAACACCAGGGGCGCCCCGCCCACCATGGCAATCAGGTCGCCGGTATCGTCCGGGGAATCGGCAAAACCCGTAACCGGAAGATCAATCCCTTCTTTCGCCAGCAGTTGAAGAGAATGCAGTTTATCCCGCGCCCGGGTAATGGCGGTCGAGCCGTTCAGCGCAAAGCTGCCCAGCATTTCAAACTGGCGCAGGACCGCGGTGCCGTAAAAGGTAATGGCGGTGCCGATGCGCGGGATGACCGCATCGTAATGCGCCAGGCGTTGGCCGCGGTAATGAATGGCGGGCGCGGCGCAATTGATATGCATATAACAGGAAAGTGGATCGATGATATCCACGCTATGACGACGGGATTCGGCCGCTTCCCGCAGGCGCTTGCAGGAAAACAGGGTGCCGTCCCGGGATAAAATGGCTATTTTCACTTTTTACCCTGATTGGTCAGGTGGACCGGCTCATATTAATCCGCCCCGGCGCGGTGGTCGAGTAAAGTTTAGCGTCCAAACGCGGATCGCCCGCGCGTTGAACAGATAGGCTGTAGGCATCGGACTAAAAGGTAATTACCGCTTTTTTTTGATCCAGGTCACAGGCATAGTAGTCGGCAACAAGAAGCGTAACCGAGTGCAAATTCGTTGCAATTTTTTCCATGCGTTAAGGAGTGTATATGTTTGCTGTCATTTTTGGACGTCCGGGCTGTCCTTATTGTGTTCGCGCTAAAGAGCTGGCTGAAAAACTGACGGCCGAACGGGATGACTTCTCTTTCCGTTACGTCGATATCCATGCGGAAGGCATTTCTAAAGCCGATCTGTCGAAAACAGTCGGTAAAACCGTTGAAACCGTGCCGCAGATTTTTGTCGACGAGGTTCATATCGGCGGCTGCACGGATTTTGAAGCTTACGCAAAAGAAAATCTCAGCCTGTACCAGCAGTAATCCGCACCTCGTCATGAGATAGGAAAGCCAGCCGAGCTGGCTTTTTTTTGTCCGGTGTCAATGCGCCGCCCCGTTAAACATGACGCCGACAAAATAGCACCCCAGCGCGCCGCACCCGCACCAGAACACCGCGCTCAACATATAGGCGAGCTGATACCATAAGCTTATGGATGCTCCATGGCTGAGAAAAAACAGCAGCAGGCAAAAGGGTGAGGCAATCAGGGCGCCCAGGATCGGATTGATGATTTTATTTTCATGCAGCAACAGGCTGCCGACGACGCCGGGAAGCAAGAACAGCAGCAAACCCAACGCGGCGCCGTGATTTCCGCTCTTCATCACCGTAAAGCCGCTTAGCTGGCTGGCAAAGATTACGCCAAACAATACAGCACTGCTTATGGTTCCAGCCCAATGCCGGTAAAGCACCATTTTTTGCCTCCCATAATGAACGCCGCGATCAAAACGCCATGAATAAAAGGCCGCGATAACCCGATAATTTAATGTTTTAGCGCCATCACCCCCGCCGCGCCGACGGCTAAAATTCCCAGGCGCGGTAAAATGGGATTTATTTTCCCGGCGGCGGCGGGTAGAAGACGCAAAAGTTCAAAGCCGCCGAGCGGTCAAATAGCGGCGCAATTCCTTGCCGACATTAATGATGTATTCAAAGATTTATTTGCTGAATATACTTTATAAACTCATAATTATCAAATAGTTGGTAGTAACAATAAAGTTATCGCCCATGCATGTTAACGTGGCTGATTTGTTAATTAACAATGTACTTTTGTTATTCATTGTGGGAGGGAAATCACAGCCCTATAGTCATACAATAAAGTGAAACAGGGTCCAACCATGTCATTAGCCTGGCTTTTTTGCGGCAAAAAAATAATTTCAGCCTGGGTTCGAAACCCGGCGTTTAAAATGGGCATCTGCCAGGATAAGGCAGCATATATGCCCTGCGCCAGGTCGCTAAATAATAAATTTCAGTTTTTTCTTATGGTGACTGGCCTTGCGCGGCGAGGGTCTCACATTAATCTTGTGCATTAGTGGCGCCCGCACATTGCCTGGCGCCGCTTCCCGCGCCCTCGGGCGGGCGGCGCTCCCGCCCGAGGGCGCCACGAAACCTGGGTGAAGCACGCAAGGCCGGGGGAGAGATGGGTTTTTTTTATCTTAAGCAGAACTTTCGCTTATGCCCGCAGTCTGAATATGTGCCACTGCTTTTCTTTGATGTCCCCAAATTGAGGAGCCCGATCGTCCCGCCTATTAGGTTCAAGACTTTCGGGTTTTTTATTGTCCGGCATTCACCTACCGCCACCCGGCAAAGCGGCTGCCAACCCTTCCTGCCCATTCCAGCGCCGTACGTCTCGCGCTGTCCGCGCCATCGTCTCCCGACCGGGCCAACAATAGACCGCCCTACGTCCATACCTTTGCCTTTACCATACATCCACGCCGCTGTTCCGTTGCCAATAAATAATGGCATAATAAAATCACATAAAACTAATTCAATAACTAATATATGATTCAATTTTATTATCACTCGGGTGAGGCATTCACCGCCCGTTGCATTCCCGGTGATAAAAATATAACCCCGCCGCCGGGTTAATCTTGCCGCCCGATAATGATACAAGCAGGCATCTATATTTATCCAGATTAAAATATCAACCATATTAAGACCTTAGTTAACTTTAACGCTAATTAACCATTGCAATTTCTATAACGGAATTTATTATCATTATTGATAGACTGCGACAGGACTTTTGCGGGTAAATAATCGACATGGATCAAAAAAAACCAACATGGCGCATGAATGTCACGGATAAATTCTATATTATGTTCTTCTGATTTCAACCGCCCATACATTTTACTATTTTCATACCCTTACCGTTTTTCGTTACTGCTATTACTATAAAAGCGGCTATGTAATGAACGTTTGGCGTTTATATTTTATTCGTTCCGCTTAGTTTTTGGAGATATAATGAATACAACTCAAGCAACCACAGAGACCCTGGTCCATCCGACGACAGCCGCATCCTGGGGCAAATCGGATTCGGTCTGGATGATGGGGCTTTATGGCACGGCTATTGGCGCCGGGGTGCTTTTTTTACCTATCAATGCGGGCATCGGGGGCCTGGTGCCCTTGTTAATCATGGCGCTGATTGCCTTTCCCATGACATTTTTCGCCCATCGCGCTTTGTGCCGCCTAGTGTTATCGGGCAACGACGCATGCCGGGATATCACCGACGTGGTCGAGCAACACTTCGGCGCCCGCGCGGGACAGGTGATCACCCTACTCTATTTTTTTGCCATTTATCCCATTTTGCTGGTGTACGGCGTCGCCATCACCAACACCGTCGACACGTTCATTACCCATCAATTGCATCTCACCGCGCCGCCGCGCGCGCTGCTGTCATTAATCCTGATCTTGGGCCTGATGACCATCATCCGTTTCGGCAAGGACATTATCGTCCGGGTCATGAGCATGCTGGTGTTTCCCTTTGTCGCGGTGCTGATGTTTTTAGGCGCGTTCCTGGTGCCGCACTGGAGCACCGCCCTCTTTCACAGCGCCCCGCCCCTTGGCGGCGCCGGCGGCGGCGGGTTATGGAACACGCTGTGGCTGGCCGTTCCGGTGCTGGTGTTTTCATTTAACCATTCACCCATCATTTCCGCGTTCGCCATGTCGAAAAAAGCGGAATACGGCGATAACGCGGAACACAAATGCTCGCGCATTTTACTGTGCAGTAATATCCTGATGGTGCTGACGGTGATGTTTTTCGTGTTCAGCTGTGTCCTCAGCCTCTCGCCCCAGGACCTGGCAGACGCAAAAGCGCAAAATATATCAATCCTGTCCTTTTTGGCCAATCACTTCAATAACCCCTTTATCGGCTTTCTGGCGCCGGTAGTGGCTTTTGTCGCGATAACCAAATCGTTTCTCGGCCATTATCTCGGCGCCAGCGAGGGTTTTATCAGCCTGATGGGCAAGGCGTTGCGCAAAGAAGGCCGAACGGTACATGACGTTACGCTGCAGCGCGTGGCCGGGGTGTTTATGCTGGCGTCGACCTGGCTGGTGGCGACCATCAACCCCAACATCCTGGGCATTATCGAAATGCTCGGGGGGCCGATTATCGCCATGCTGCTGTTCCTGCTGCCCATGTACGCCATCATGAAGGTGCCCGCCATGGCACGCTATCGCGGCGCGGCCAGCAATTATTTTGTCTGGGTCATCGGGTTTATCGCGCTGTCGGCGATTTTATATAAACTGGTGGCATAGATTGGTAATATGCCTCCCGCAGGGAGGCATATTCTTTTCAGCTAAGACGACCCGGTTTATTTGCCAAACCAGCCGTGTATGGTTTGCAGGATCCAATCCCAGATATTGCGAAAGAAACCGCCTTTTTGCACTTCATCCAGCACCACCAGCGGACGTTGTTCCACAACCTTGCCGTCCAGTTGAAAATCAATGGTGCCGACCACCTGATGGCGAGCCAGCGGCGCCTCAAGATGAGGCGATGCCAGCGTAAAAGAGGCTTTCAGGTTTTTCATCTGGCCCTTGGGCAGGGTAATCGACGCATCCTGCGCCACGCCTAGATCCACCTCGCTGCGATCGCCAAACCACACCCGCTGGCGTGTAAACGGCTTACCGGCGGTTATCGGCGTCAGGGTTTCATAAAAATTGAAGCCCCAGGTGAGGATTTTTTCGCTCTCGCGAAAACGCACCCCGTCGGTCGGGGCGCCCAGCACCACGGAAATCAGCCGCATGCCGCCATTTGCGGTCGCCGATGCCACCAGGTTATGGCCCGCGCCGTCGGTATAACCGGTCTTGATGCCGTCCACCGAAAGCGTACTGTTCCACAGCAGCCGGTTACGGTTGAGCTGTTTTATCTTGTTATAGGTAAACTCTTTTTGTTTGTGCAGGGCATATTCGTCCGGCACATCCCGGATCAGCGCCTGGCTGATGATCGCCATATCCCGCGCCGTGCTGTATTGTCCTTCGGCATCCAGACCGTGCACGGTAAGGAAATGGGTATTTTTCAGCCCCATGACGTCGACGTATTTGTTCATCAGGCTGACAAACGCATCCTGACTGCCGGCGACATAATCCGCCAGGGCTATGCTGGCATCATTGCCAGACTGGATCACCACTCCGTTGTTCAAATCCGCCACCGAGACCTGTTCGCCGGGCTTCAGGAACATCAGCGACGAACCGCGCAGCACCGGATTACCCGTGGCCCAGGCATCCTTGCCGATGGTCACTTTATCCTGCTCGGTGATTTTTTTGGCCTTCAGGGACTGGCCAATCACATAGCTGGACATGATTTTTGTCAGGCTGGCGGGATCCAGACGCATATCGGCGTTCGACTCCGCCAGGACCTTGCCGCTTTGGTAGTCCATCAGGATAAAGGCCTTGGCGTTCACTTCCGGCGCGGCGGGAGGGGTTTCGGCCCGGGCGGCGGGGATAAGAACCAGCACCAGCAGTGCGCCCAGGGTCAGGGTGGTATGTCTTTGTGGAAAAATGTCATTATTCATGGCGTGACCAGAGTATCCATTCAACAATGGTAACCGCGTAACTCACGGTAGAGATTCCAACAGGGTTTGATGGCGCAGCCATGCTTACAGGCATATTGGGCCTGGCCATCAACGCTGTCGTGTGCTTGCTCATTATACCCGCATTAAACTCATGTGCTGGCCTGTCAGCAGTCTAAATACGTTGAGTTTATTCGAAACTGTTCAACTTTGCCGCATCGACGATAAATAGTCAGCCTTTTTTACGTTTATTTTAGCGCACGCCGGGCTAGCGTTTGCCGCGCCGGTCGGCGCGCGCGGCAAGGGCGTCGCCGAGCACCTGGACGATTTGCACTAAAATCACCAGCGCCACCACGGTAATGATCATTACCTTGGTTTCATAACGATAATATCCAAAACGAATGGCAAGATCGCCGACACCGCCGCCGCCGACAATCCCCGCCATGGCGGAATAGCCGATAAGGCTGACCAGGGTAATGGTCAATCCACGTAATAATCCCGCCAACGCCTCAGGGAATAACACCGTGCAGATGATGCGCATCGGGCTGGCGCCAAACGCCTCGGCGGCCTCGACAATACCGGGGTCGACTTCGCGCAGCGCGCCGTCCACCAGCCGGGCGTAAAAAGCGATGGCCGCGACGGATAACGGCACGGCGGCGGCAATCGGCCCGATGGTGTTGCCCAGTAAAAACTGTGTCAGCGGCAGCAGCAGCACCAGCAGGATGACAAAAGGAATCGAGCGGATAATATTCACCAACACCGTGCCGACAAGATAGAGCGCGCGGTTTTGCCAGAACAGATGCCGGTCGGTGACATAAATCAGAAAGCCCAGCGGCAGGCCGCCGATAATGGAAAACAGCGTGGCGATACCCACCATCTGGAAGGTTTCGCCAAACGCGGCAAACAGATCGAGCCATAAATCAGCCATGCAGCACCTCCACGCGCGCGGTATTTTCCTGGATATAGGCCACGGCAAGGGCCACCTGTTCCGGCCGGGTGGGATGGGTTAACAGCGCCACCAGCAAACCCAAGGCGCGATAGCCGATATATTCGATTTTACCGTGCAGGATATTCACCGACACGCCGAAACGCGTGGCGACATCCGACAGCACCGGCTGCTCGGCCGAGGCGCCGACAAACAGTATCTTCAGCAGGGTGCCGCGCAAATCCCGCATCAAGCGCGGCGGCAGTTCCAAATTGAACGTATGCGCGACCAGTTGGCGGGTAAAGTCGTGTTGCGGCGTGGCAAAAATATCAAAAACCTCCCCCTCCTCCACGACTTTACCGCCGATCATGACCGCCACTCGGTCGCAGATGGTCTTGATGACCATCATTTCATGGGAAATCAGGACGATGGTTATGCCGAGGCGGACATTGATCTCTTTAAGCAGCGTCAGTATCGATGCCGATGTTTCCAGGTCAAGCGCCGAGGTCGGCTCATCGCACAGCAATACTTCGGGCTGGTTGGCGATGGCGCGCGCGATGCCGACGCGCTGCTTTTGCCCGCCGCTGAGCTGTGCCGGAAAGGCCGTAGCCTTATCGGCCAGTCCCACCAGCGCCAGGATTTCCGGCACCCGCCTGGCGATATCGGCGGCGGACTTGCCGGCCGCCCGCAGGCTGAAGGCGACGTTAGCCGCTACCGTGCGCGTATGCATCAGGTTGAAATGCTGGAAAATCATGCCGATTTTTTGCCGCTGCCGGCGCAATTCGCCGCCGGAAAGCGCGCTCACCCGGGTTTGGTTAACGATAACTTCGCCGGCGCTAGGCCGCTGGAGCAGATTGATAGTGCGCAGCAGCGTGCTTTTGCCCGCCCCGCTGGCGCCGACGATACCGTAGACTTCGCCGCGTTTGATATGCAGGCTGACGTCATCCACCGCGCGGGCGCCCGGTTGTTTTCCCTGGGGAAAATCAACGCTGATATGGTCTAGCTGGATCATTATCCGCAAACTCCACAATCACATCCAAAGCGGAACACGGCCTGCCGGTCAATAGCGCCGGCAGGCGGATAGTCAGGGTTTAACCTGGGGGGCGGCCTGCATCCATTCCGGCTTTTGGAATTGACTGAACATGGAGGAGGGCTGGTTGATCACCTCGGCATAGGCCGGCGATTCCACCGCGGCCTTAATGTCTTTGACAAAGGGTTTGTCCACATCGTCGGTACGTACCGCAATGACGTTTTTCAGATTTTCATCCAGCGTCTCCAGCGCCAGGGCCGATGACATCTTCAGTCCCGCGGCAATGGCAAAATTGCCGTTGACCAACGCGCCGCTGGCGCTGTCGAGGGTACGCGGCAACTGGGCGGCCTCCAGCGGTTTAAAGACCAGGCCACGTGGGTTCTGGTCAATATCCCGTTCCGACGCTTTAGTCGGGTCGATATTCGCCTTGATTTTAATCAGCCCCAGTTTTTCCAGAAAACGCAGACCGCGCGCCAGGTTGGTCGGATCGTTGGACAGGGTGATGATATCGCCTTGTTTAAGCTGGTTAATGGCGGTGATTTTATGTGAATAAAATCCCATGCTGGCGGTGGGCACGGTAATCAGCTTGCTCACCTTAAGATTTTTGTCGGCGGCAAATTTTTCCAGATAAAGCGTATGCTGAAACAAGTTGGCGTCAATGCTGCCGTTGGCCAAGGCCATATTCGGCTGCACATAGTCGCTGAACTCGCGCACCTCGACGGTATACCCTTTTTTGACCAGTTCAGGTTTGATGGCCTGCTTGACCATATCGCCATAAGGACCAGGCGCAACGCCGAAGACAATGGTTTTCGGATCGCTATTGGCCTGGGCCAACTGCGACCCCAGGGCGAAGAGGCCCACGAATAAAGCAACGCGCACGGATTTTGTCAACATCATAACCACACCTTTCCCAAAATGAATACACCCGGCCACAGGCCGTAAAACCCATGATTAAAGCATAATTCGCCCTTGGGTATCTTCTGTTCTTGGCGAGCCGTTTTTTTTTGGAATAAAATATCGTTTAACTATTCATGGTAAAATGTTTATCAATGATTGCAGATTTTTACAGGTTATAATCCATCAAAGCAGGATAAAACGGTAACCTCTTTGGGGGAAAAGGTTATTTTCCCTTTATGCGCTAAAATCAGACTTAACACCACGTTGATGCGCGAAGCCAAGATGATGGCTTTTGGTCAGGCAAAACGGCCTGTCAGGTCCTCGTTGGCAATTACCGCAATTTTTTAAAAGAATGTATACGGAGAAGGTACAATGTTGACAATCTGGGGCCGTGAGAACTCGGTGAATGTTAAAAAGGTGTTGTGGTGCGCGGCGGAACTCGATCTGGCGTTTAACGTGATACCGGCCGGCGGCGAATACGGTAAAAACAAGGATCCGCTGTTCCTGGCGTTAAATCCCAATGGTCTTGTGCCCTGCCTGCAGGATGACGACAACGATCTGGTGCTATGGGAATCCAATACCATCGTACGCTATATGGCGGCCAAATTCGGCCAGGACATCTGGCTGCTGGCGGATGCCGCGGTACGCGCCACCTCGGAAAAATGGATGGACTGGGCGTTATCCAGCCTGGCGCCGGCGCTCACGCCGGTGTACATCAATCTTATCCGCACGCCGGCGGCCAAACGAGACAAGCAGTTGATAGAAAACGGCGTTAAGCGGTGCGAAGAATTATTTGATATCGCCGAAACCGCTCTGGAAAAACAACCCTATTTTTCCGGGGAAAAATTTGGCATCGGCGACATTCCCATCGGTTGCCTGGCGTATAACTGGTTTACCCTGGATATCGAGCGCAAACCGCGCACCCATCTGCAAACCTGGTATGACGCCATCTCTTCCCGTCATGGTTTCCAAACGCGGGTTATGCTGCCGCTAAGCTGATTGCGCCCAGGCGCCCTCGGCCGGCACCCGTCTCCATTGCCCGCGCGAGCGCGCCTGACCGCCCCCGGACCCTATGGTCCTATCAGCCCGAAAACACTGACCGCCATCCGCCGGGCGTGGCCCGGACGCCGTTACCCAGGCTGTTACTCCAGGCCCAGCCTGAGCAGTTTGCCGTTGCCCTCGTCGGTCAGCACATACACAAATCCATCCGGCCCCACCCGCACATCGCGGATGCGTTCATGGCGATCTTCCAGCAGGCGCTGTTCCGACGCCACCTTGTCGCCCTCCAGGGTTAGCCTGATTAAAGCCTGCTGCTTTAACGCGCCGATAAACAGCGAGTTCTTCCACTGCGGGAAACGATCGGCGTTATAAAACGCCATGCCGCTTACCGCCGGAGACTTTTGCCAGTACCAGACCGGTTGTACCGTTCCCGCCACCACGCCGCCCCGGGCTTCCGGGATCTTCAAGCCGGAATAATTAATGCCGTAGGTGGCGATCGGCCAGCCGAAATTGGCCCCCTTGGCGATGATATTCACCTCATCGCCCCCCTGGGGACCGTGTTCATTTTCCCATAGGGCGTTGGTCCAGGGGTTCAGGGCCAATCCCTGCGGGTTGCGGTGTCCCAGGGACCATATAGCCGGACAGGCGTTTTCATCGTGGACGAAGGGATTATCCGGGGGAATTTCGCCATCGGCGGTTAAGCGGATGATTTTGCCCTGATGCTTGGTCAGATCCTGCGCCGTCGGACGGCGGTTATTTTCGCCCAGGCTGATAAACAGAAAGCCCTGCCGATCGAATGCCAGCCGGCCGCCGAAATGCTCGCCGCTGGACAGTTTGGGCTGCTGGCGGAAAATAACCTTGAAATCGGTCAGTTGCTGATTGTTTTCCGATAAGCGGCCATATCCCACCGCCGTCCCCGCGTCGTCTTTTCCCGCTTCGGCATAACTGAGATAGATGCGTCGTGATTGGGCAAAATCCGGCGCCAGCACCACATCGAACAGCCCGCCCTGGCCGTGGGCGTAGACCTTGGGCACGCCGGCGATGGGGGCCGACAGGGGCTGTCCCGGCTGCCAATAGCGCAGCCGTCCCGGCCGTTCGGTAATCAGCATACCTCCGTCCTGCGGCAAAAAGGCCAGAGACCAGGGGTGAGCCATGCCCGCGAGCAACTGAGTGACCCTTAGCCCCGCCGCCGTCGCCTGTCCGCCAACCAAAGCCAGACCGACCGCCAGCAGTAAAGGTGTTATCCAACGCATGGTGTTCTCTCCATTTTATCGTTCCCCATAAGCGTAGAAATGCCGTACCGGTTGTGCGATAAATCGCCGCCGGATTTACACTTACTGACAATATTCTCTCCGCGTCGAGTGATTTTTCTTGCCCATTGAGCTGATGATTTTTATTTCATAATTAATCAATTGCATGTTATTAATTCATAAATAACAAAATTATTGTGCAAATTGATGCCCGTGCTGCAGGCCAGACAGGCATAACGCGCCGTGCAGGTTTTTAACTCCAGACAGTTTCGGGATATGACAAGGAGAAACAATGCAGACCATAACATGCGGATTCACCTTTATGACCCTCAGCCTGCTGTTAGGCGGCTGTGCGCCTCATCAACAGGCCGCCTCGCCCGAAATGGCACAGCAAAAGCTTACGGAACAAACCGTATTTGCCGTTAACTGGATGCAGCAATCCGGCGAAATCAGCGCCCTGTCCTACCAAGCCTTTAATACCGCCGAGACGGCATTTGCCCAAGCCAAAACCCGCCCGGGACTTAAAAAAGCGGTGGTGGTCGACCTGGATGAAACCATGATTGATAATAGCGCCTACGCCGGCTGGCAGATTAAAAACCACCAGCCGTTTACCGACGCCACCTGGAGTAAATGGACTCAGGCGCGCGAGGCCAAGGCGCTGCCGGGGGCGGTGGAGTTCTCCCATTATGTGCTGTCAAACGGCGGCCATATTTTTTACGTCTCAAACCGGGCACAGGCCGATTACACCGCCACGGTGGATAATCTCAACGCGCTGGGCTTTGCCGGCGTCAGCCCGCAAACGCTGTTGCTCAAACCCACCGGCGGCAGTTCCAACAAGGTTGAGCGTTTCGCGGCGGTGGAGAAACAGGGTTTTGATATCGTGGTATATGTCGGCGATAACCTGAATGATTTTAGCGGCGAGCCATATCATAAGCTAAATACCCAGCGCCGGGATTTTGTCAATCGTCACCAGGAGGAGTTCGGGCGCAAGTATATTGTGCTGCCCAATCCCAGCTACGGTGATTGGGAGGGCGGCATGGCGCAGGATTACTTTAAGGTGAACGATGAGGGCAAGGTGAAGATCAGGGAGGAGAGGGTTGATGCGTGGGATGGGAAATAAATATGGATTTGCGCTGCGTGCAGGGTTTGCCGGCTGATATGTGGCGCCGGGCGCGGGTTTCGCTTGCTGGTATGTTTACAATGCGGGCAGGGTTTTCTGGCTGATATGTGACGCTGGCCGCAGGTTTCGCTTGCCGTGGGCGGCGGTGCTTTATGTTGCCCCGTGCGGCCAATCGACGAAGGGCCGGCAGTCGCCCCGGCCCTCTCGACACCCGGGCTTCCGGCAGATCGCGCGCTGTATGCCGGAGCAAGGTCAACAACAAATGGCTGCATAATTATTTCATCGTTTATTTTTTTAAAGGACGATTTAGGATGACGCCAAAAGAAGTTGAAAGCCTGATAATTTTATACTTCTGTTCAGTTTGTTCAGCGATTATTGCGGGCCTACCAAGTATGAGTAAATAGTGCTTCGTGCAACAGCAACCGTTTGACTCATTCTGGATCGAGAATAGATTCTTTGAGTAAGGTCTCCCAATCATCAGGTGGGTATCCCGTTTTCAACATACCCGAAAAAACTTTATAAGCGTCAGTTTACTGACGCAGGACCGCAACGTTTCATCATTATTCAACCACCCCAGAACAATATGTTGATACCTTTCGCTGTACCGGTAATATATACGATATTGCTGAAGAAATTTGGCACGGAACCAGTGTTTGTGCGCATCACCCAAAGAACTACCCTGTCTAAATTCATTAGCGCCAGGAGCACAGGTTATTCTACATGAGATAACTTTTTTTGTCGTGGCGAGGACTCTGGCCGATTTCTTTTTTTCATAAACATCTGGGTATTTTTGCTTTAATAAATCCACTTTTTCAATTAAAGCGGAAATCTGCTCCATAAAACAGGGGTGACACGAGATAATCCATCCATTTATTTTATATGTTTCATATCATAATCCTTACTCATCATCCTCACCCTCGAGAGGGGCATCGAGATCAATGTCTATGCCAGACGTAAGCTCGTCCACTCGAGACATCAAAGATGCAGGCAATGGCTGGATATGATGCGGATTATCACGCATATCTTTTTCCAAAAAATCCAGAAATTTTAACATTACCGGATCCTCTTCTTCTTCTACCTGGCGCGAGATCATGACTTCGCCGGAGGGTAAAATTCTATAGCAGTATGGCTCTCCCCGGCCTTAAGCTGCAATGCATCGCGTACAGGAGCAGGGAAAGTGGTCTGACCGCGAACCGTCAGTTTGGATTCAACAAATACTTCATATCCATTTTGTTTATTGCGTGTGAATGCAAGCATACCATTAGCCTCATGGTGCAACCAGCGTCCTTTAATATGCAGCGCGGGCGGCGCGTCACATTTTCCGCCATTTGGAACGTAGCCCACAGTATAATAACGGGTTTCAACTTTTGCTTGGGATGTGCCGAATTCTGACTTACAATTCTTTTTAGCCATGGTAACTACCTTTTCTAGTTGCTGCTGGTTAGCGGTGCTAACGAGCTTCTACTCTTTATCGCCGCGTTATTAACTTACCGTGATAAATCATATAACTAGCGCATCATTTTGCTAGTAAACATATCCATTCGTATATTATTTCGGATAATTTTAAATAAATTGAAGATTGATAATATTAAATTCGCAACACTTAACACTTATATAGAATATTGGCAACGGCATGTTTATTTTTCCTCTACTGGTTAATTTACCAGTGGATGGATAAAAAATCGACTAAAAATAAAAATATCGAGTTTTGTTTAACATCATTCCAATCAATAGAAATATCACCTTAAATATTGCTGGTTGAAAAATTTATCTGTATTACTCATTTGTTAAATATTTCATAATGATTGAAAACAGCGACTTTTAATCCCATAACGGCAACCGGCATTAGTCTAACCAGCATAATGGTACATAGCATCTGCTTTTATATTTGAAAACCGCTTCTACCATTGGCTACTACCTTAAACACCGGTTCCTGCTTTGAGATGATCACCTGCTTTGGGATTGCCATCTGCTTTTGACATTGCCATCTACTATTGCATCTACTATTGGCATTTGGCATTTGGCATTCGGCATTCGGCATTGGCCGTTGATTTTGACGTTGACCTTGTACCGGCATCAAGCACGCTGACGGCACGGCTACCGACCGGACGAGACGCAGGGATGCGGCGAGAGCATGGTTCGCGCCGGGAGCGCGTACCGTGCGGTCCATCGGGCGGGAGAAGGGACGGAAGGCACCGCGCAGCGGCGTGCGATCTGCCGGAAGCCCGGGGGTCGAGGGGGCCGGGGCGACTGCCGGCCCCATCGTCGATTGCCCGCACGGGGCAGCATACTACGCCGCCACCCGTGGCAAGCGAAACCCCATCGCACTCATCTGCCCCACCATGGCAAGCGAAACCCCACCGCACCCACCTGCGCCACCTCCGGTAAGCTAAACTCTATCACGCTCACCGGCGTAAGCCCGCCTAATTCTTCAGCTTCGGATCCAACGCATCCCTTAACCCATCCCCCAGCAAATTAAACGCCAGCACCGTCAAAAAAATCGCCAGACTCGGGAAAATGGCAATATGCGGCGCCGTCACCATATCCGCCCGCGCCTCGTTAAGCATCGCCCCCCACTCCGGCATCGGCGGCTGCGCGCCCAGGCCAAGAAAAGACAGGCTGGCGGCGGTAATGATCGACGTGCCGATACGCATGGTAAAATACACCACGATGGAAGACATGGTGCCCGGCAGGATATGCCGCAGCAGGATGGTGCGATCGGAGGCGCCGATGCTGCGCGCCGATTCAATAAACGTCTGGTGCTTGAGCACCAGCGTGTTGCCGCGCACCAGCCGGGCAAAAGCGGGAATACTGAAGATCGCCACGGCGATAATCACATTCGCCATACCGCTGCCCATGATCGCCACCACCGCGATAGCCAGCAATATACCCGGAAAGGCGAACAGCACGTCGCAAATCCGCATAATCAGCCGATCCCACCAGCCTTCATAAAATCCGGCCACCAGGCCCATCGCCGTGCCGATGACCATGCCGAGCAATACCGAAAAAAAGCCCGCCGCCAGCGAGATGCGCGTGCCCATCAGGATGCGGCTGAAAATGTCGCGCCCCAGGGAATCCACCCCCAGCCAATGTACGGCCGAAGGGCCCTCGTTAAGCCGGTCATAATCAAAAAAGTTCTCCGCGTCAAACGGCGCCAGCCAGGGCGCAAGCAGCGCGGCTATAATCAACAGCAAGACAAAAATCCCGGCCGCCAGCGCCAGCGGCTGCTGTTTAAAACGCCGCCAGAACTCGCTCCACGGGGTGCGCACGCGATGGGGGTTAATCACCGGCATCGCCGCCAGCGCGGCGTTTCGTCGCCAGAATTTCATCGCGCGCCCTTACTGATACCGGATAGACGGATTGATTGCCGCATATAACATGTCCACCAGTAAATTAATAACGATAAACTCCAGGGAAAACAGCAGCACCTCGGCCTGGATCACCGGATAGTCGCGCATTTCCACCGAATCCACCAGCAAACGGCCCAGCCCCGGCCAGTTAAATACCGCTTCCACCACGATCGAGCCGCCCAAGAGAAAACCGAACTGCAGGCCCATCATGGTCACCACCGGGATCATGGCGTTGCGCAGGCCGTGTTTGACTACCACCCAAAACTCACTCACGCCCTTGGCGCGGGCGGTGCGCATATAGTCTTCCTGCATCACCTCGACAAAAGAAGCGCGGGTAAAGCGCGCCATAATCGACGCCACCGCCGCGCCCAGGGTAATGGCCGGCAGGATATAATGCCGCGGCGTGTCCGCCCCGACGGTGGGCAGCCAGCCCAGGCCGACGGAAAACACCTGCATCAGCAGCATGCCCAGCGCGAAGGCGGGGAAAGAAATCCCCGATACCGCAAGCGTCATGCCGATGCGGTCCGGCCAGCGGTTACGCCATACCGCCGAGACAATGCCCAGCGCCATGCCTAAAATCACCGCCCACAGCATGCTGGCGACAGTCAGCCAGAAGGTGGGCATAAACCGCGAGCTGATCTCGGTACTGACCGGCCGTTTCGACACCAGGGAGGTGCCGAAATTGCCGCGCGCGGCATTGGCGATAAAATGGACAAACTGCTCCGGCAGGGGGCGGTCCAGGCCCAAATCCTGGCGCACCAGCGCCACCACAGAGGCGTCGGCGTTGGGCCCCGCCGCCAGCCTGGCCGGATCGCCCGGCAGCAGGTGGACAAACAGGAACACCAGCACCGCCACAATCAGCAGGGTCGGGATCAGCCCCAATAAACGCTTGATAAAATAATTCAGCATTCTGCCGGGTTATTTCATATCGGCGTGGGTGAAATCAAACGAACTGTCCGGCATCACATAAAACCCGGTCAGGTTTTTGCTGTGCGCGTACAGCAATTTTTCCGTCAGCAGGAATACCCAAGGCGCATCGGCCCAGATTTTATCCTGTGCATCCTTATATATACGGGTTTTCTCGGCGCGGTCGGTGGTTTTCAGCGCATCGGTCAAATCTTTATCCACCTGCGGATTACTGTAATAGGCGGTATTGAAGATGGCGGGCGGCGCGGAAGTACTGGCGAACAGCGGCGTCAAAGCCCAATCGGCCTCGCCGGTGGAGGCTGACCAGCCGGTATAGAACATCCGCACGCCGGTTTCGTTGACCCCTTTAGCCTCTACCTGGGCCGCGCGCTGGCCGGCATCCATGGCGGTAACGGTGGTTTTAATCCCCACCTGCGCCAGCTGCTGCTGGGTAAACTGCAGCGCCTTCTGGAAGGTGCTGGTGTTGTGCGATGACCACAGGGTGGTGGTGAACCCGTCCGGATAACCGGCTTCCTTCAGCAGCTCGCGCGCCTTGGCCGGATCGTAGGGCCAGGGTTTAAATTTTACCGCGTAGTCGATGCCTGCGGGCAGCGGTCCCTGGGCGGGCACGGCATAGCCGGCGTAGGCCACTTTGATAAGCGCGTCTTTATTAATGGCGTAGTTAACGGCCTGGCGTACCCTGACGTCATCGAACGGCTTTTGCGTCACATTCAGGCTGATATAACGCTGCAGAATAGACGGCGCCGAGACTAAATCCAGCTTAGCGCTTTTCGCCAGCAGCGCGGCCTGTTCGTAAGGTACCGGGTAGGCAAAATTTGCCTCGCCGGTTTGCAGCATCGCCGCGCGGGTATTGTTATCCACCACCGGGCGCCAGGTGATGCTGTCGAGCTTGGCGGCATCTTTTTGCCAGTAACCGTCAAAACGCTTCACTTTGACAAAATCGGTCTGGTTCCACACTTCAAACTCGTAAGGGCCGGTGCCCACCGGATGAAAACCGATTTCCTTGCCGTATTTTTGCAGCGCCGCCGGGGAGATCATCGCCGCCGCCGGGTGGGACAGATTATTGATAAACGGCGAAAACGGCGTTTTCAGCGTGATTTTTACCGTTAACGGGTCGATCACTTCGGTCTTGTCGATCATCTTGAACAGATTGTAGCGCTTGAGATGGTTGTCCGGATTGCTGGCGCGGTCCAGGTTAACCTTAACCGCTTCGGCGTTAAAATCGGTTCCGTCCTGGAACTTGACGCCTTTGTGCAGCTTGATGGTATAGGTCAGGCCGTCGGCGCTGGCCTGATAGCTTTCCGCCAATACGTTAACCTGCTTCATATCCTTATCGAAACCGAACAGTCCCTGGTAGAACGATTTGGCCACCGCCTGCGACAGGGTATCGTTGGCGTCGTACGGGTCCAGGGTGGTGAAATTGGAACCCACCGCGATTACCGCGTCTTTGGCCGCCCAGGCCGGCGCCGCGGCCAGTGCGCCCATTACCGCCGAGGCAATAAGTACATTACGTTTTATGGTGTTTTTTATCATAAGATTGCATTCTCCATGAAAATCCCTGTCAGTAAGCGCCGCCGATCGGATGACGGGCTACATAATGCCCCTCCCCGACCTTGACCAACGGCGCAACCATTGGTTCATCACCCAGCGCCCGGACGGGGCTGGGAATCTCATCTACCAGTAAAGCATGTTCCGGCCGGCGACGCGCGGGATCGGGCACCGGCACCGCCGACATTAATTTGCGGGTATAAGGATGCTGCGGATTGGCGAACACCTGGCGACGGGGTCCTATCTCCACAATTTGTCCCAGGTACATGACCGCCACCCGATGGCTGACCCGTTCCACCACCGCCATATCATGGGAAATAAACAAAAAGGCAATGCCGAACTCACGTTGTAAATCGAGCATCAGGTTGATTATCTGCGCCTGGATCGACACATCCAGCGCCGAAACCGATTCATCGGCCACCACCACCTTGGGATTAAGCGCCAGCGCCCTGGCGATGCAGATACGCTGGCGCTGGCCGCCGGAAAACTCGTGGGGATAGCGCTGGGCGTGTTCGGGCAGCAGCCCGACGCGCGTCAATAACGTTTCCACCCGCCGCTGCGCGTCTTTGCCCTGCGCCACACGGTGTACCATCAGCGGCTCCATAATGGAATAACCGACGGTCAGCCTGGGGTCGAGCGAGGCGTAGGGATCCTGGAAAATAAACTGGATATCGCGGCGCAGATGCTGCAATTCATGCCCGGCAAGCGTGGTAATCGACCGGCCGTTGAAAATAATATCGCCGCTCTGGCTTTCCACCAGGCGCAGCAGCGAGCGGCCGGTGGTGGATTTGCCGCAGCCGGATTCACCCACCAGCGCCAGGGTTTCGCCGGGATACAGGGAAAAACTGACTTTTTCCACCGCGTGCACGCGTCGCCGCACGCGGTTAAACATGCCGCCGCGAATATCGAAGCCGGTGACCAGATCCTTGACCTGCAAAATCGGCGCGGCGTGCGGCGGCACGGTATCCTGTGCGTTGTCCGCGCGTAGGGCATTGGAATCCTTTGCCCGGTCTGCGGCCGCGACGCCTTCTGACGCAGCCTCGCCATTGGCGTTTGTGTCCGCAGGCGCCAATGGCGCGGCCTGCGTTTTCAGCAGCGGAAATTTAGCCGGGAAATCGCTGTCGGCCATTGAACCCAGCTTCGGCACCGCCGCCAGCAAAGCCTGGGTATAGCGGTGCCGGGGATGGGCAAACAGCGCGTTGACCGGGGCGGACTCCACATCATTGCCCTGGTACATGACCAGTACCCGATCGGCCATTTCGGCCACCACGCCCATATCGTGGGTTATAAACATTACCCCCATCTGCATTTCACGCTGCAGGGTGCGGATAAGTTGCAGGATCTGCGCCTGTATGGTCACATCCAGGGCGGTGGTGGGCTCATCGGCGATCAGCAGCGCCGGTTTGCACGATAGCGCCATGGCGATCATCACCCGCTGGCGCATGCCGCCGGAGAGCTGATGCGGGTAGCGATCGAGCATGCTTGCGGCATTGGGAATGCGTACCAGATCCAGCATGCGCAGCGCTTCCCGCCGGGCACTGCCGTGGTCTTTGCCCTGATGCAGGCGGATGGATTCGGCTATCTGCTCGCCCACCGGAAACACCGGATTGAGCGACGTCATCGGCTCCTGGAAAATCATCGCCATATCCGCGCCGCGCAGGGCGCGAAGCCGGGATTGCCCCGCCCGCGCCAGATCGAGCACCTCGCCGCCGCGGCGGCGGAACAGCATCACGCCGCTGTCCACCCGGCCGCCGCCCAGTTCCACCAGACGCATAATAGATAATGCGGTGACCGATTTCCCCGAACCGGACTCGCCGACGATCGCCAGGGTTTCGCCGCGATTGATGGCAAATGAAATACGCCGCACCGCCTCGATGCGCTGGCCTTCATGGGAAAAATGCACGCTCAGGTCGCGCACCGACAAGACCTGCTCCTCAGGTAAAACCAGCGCCGGCGACGGATCCGGATGGCGGCCCGCCGCCATGGGTTCGGCCATCAGCGGTAGATACCGATATCAGGCGTTGAGCCGACATAGCCGACGCCGCGATACATACCCTCGCTGTTAAACGGCAGCGCCACGTTGCCGGCGGCGTCCACCGCAATCAGACCGCCGGAGCCGCCAAGGGCCGTGATCTTATCAAAAATCACCCGCCCGGCGGCCTCCTGGAGCGCTAGCCCGCCGTAGGCCATGCGCGCGCCGACGTCGTAGGCGGCCACGGCGCGGATAAAGACTTCTCCGCTGCCGGTACAGGACACCGCGGCGGTGGCGTTATCGGCATAACATCCGGCGCCGATAATGGGCGAATCCCCCACCCGGCCGGTCTGCTTGTTGGTCATGCCGCCGGTGGAGGTGGCCGCCGCCAGATGGCCGAAGCGATCGCAGGCTACCGCGCCTACGGTGCCGAACTTCCGATCCGGATCCAGGGGATCGCCGCCGGACGGCGCATCATGATCGAGAATGGCGCCGGCGTCATCGGCCAGGGCGCGCTGTAGTTGGGCATAGCGTTCGGCGGTATCATAGAATTCCGGCTCTACCCGCTCCAGGCCGTGGGCAAAAGCAAACGCCTGCGCGCCGTTACCGGTGAACATCACGTGCGGACTGTGCTCCATCACCGCGCGCGCGGCGAGAACAGGATTGCGAATATGGGTCACGCCGCATACGGCGCCGGCGGCAAGCGTACGGCCGTCCATAATGCCGGCATCCAGCTCATGGCCGCCCTGATGGGTAAATACCGCGCCTTTGCCGGCATTGAACAGCGGGCACTCTTCGAGCAGGCGCACGGCCTCGGTTACCGCGTCGAGGGCGCTGCCGCCCGCCGCCAGGATAGCCTGCCCGCGCTCGACGATACCGGCCAGGACCTGGTTATAGTGCCGTTCTTTTTCCGCGCTCATGGCCTGGCGCGCAATGGCGCCGGCGCCGCCATGGATGACAATGACTGGTCTGCTCATCAGTTAAAACACCCTTCAAATCCGCACACAAGGAATGGGCGGCTGCCGGTATGACAGCGAACACCCCGGCCATTCCTTAGTTATTAATTAATTAAAACCAACATATAGCGATTTGGTTATTATTTTTGACTATATTAACCCTGCCCGTCAGTGTAAAGCGGAAATGCAACTATTGACGGTATCCGCAATAATGACCTTACTCTAGGCAAAATCGCCGTCTATGCTTAGCTAAAAACCGGCAAAGCGAATCCCGCGCGTTTACGGCGCCGGCGTATTTTAGATCACAAGTTTTACGCCGTCCGCTTTATGATATGAGTTTTCTGGCATAATAAGCCACGGCATAATTGCCTTACCGTCCGCCGGATCAACGGCGGACGCAGCTGGAGTTGCTATGGCATCCATTAATTCGTCCCTGCTTACGCTTGAACAAGCCCTGGAAAACATGCTGTCCAGGACAGAACCGCTTGGCGAGAGTGAAACGCTGGCGTTGGCCGACGCCGCCGGCCGGATCACCGCCGCCGCGGTGTTCTCCCCGGTCAATGTTCCCCCATTCGATAATTCCGCCATGGACGGGTATGCGGTGCGCCTGGCGGATGTAACCGCCGGCGCACCGTTGCCGATTGCCGGCAAGGCCTTTGCCGGCCAGCCCTTCGCGGGCGATTGGCCGCCGGGAAGCGTGGTGCGCATCATGACCGGCGCTCCCGTTCCCCCCGGGACGGAAGCGGTAATCATGCAAGAGCAGGCCGAATTATCCGGGGATCGGGTGCGTTTTACCGCCCCGGCAAAACCGGGACAGAATATCCGCCGTATCGGCGATGATATCCGCCTGGGCGATCAGGTCATGTCCGCCGGACGCGCGCTGGGGGTCGCCGAGCTGCCGCTGCTGGCGTCGCTGGGCATAGCGGAAATCGGCGTGGTGCGGCGGCTGCGGGTGGCGTTGTTTTCCACCGGCGATGAATTACAGCCTATCGGCGCCCCCTTGGCCTGCGGGCAAATCCACGACACCAATCGTTTTGCCGTCCGCCTGATGCTGCGCCAGTTGGGCTGCGAGATAATCGATCTGGGCATTATCGCCGACGATGCCCAGGCCCTGCGCGATGCATTTCGCCAGGCGGACAGCCGGGCGGATCTGGTGATTTCCAGCGGCGGCGTGTCGGTGGGCGAAGCGGACTATACCAAAACCATCCTGGAGGAACTGGGGGAAATCGCCTTCTGGAAACTGGCGATAAAACCCGGCAAACCCTTTGCCTTCGGCCGGCTGGAACATGCCTGGTTCTGCGGTCTGCCGGGCAATCCGGTGTCGGCGGCGGTCACATTTTACCAGTTGGTGCAGCCGCTGATAGCGCGGCTCACCGGCCGGGTCCATTGGCGATTGCCCGCCCGGCTGCGCGCGCGAACGCTGACCCGGCTGAAAAAATCGCCCGGCCGGTTGGATTTCCAGCGGGGCGTGTTCCATACCACGCCGCGGGGCGATATCGAGGTCGCCGGCACCGGTCCGCAGGGATCCCATGTGTTCAGTTCATTCAGCGCCGCCAACTGCTTTATCGTGCTGCCGGCCGAGCGGGATGATGTGGCGGTGGGCGAATGGGTGGAGATCGAACCCTTTAACTCTTTGTTGTTATCATAAGGCCGGGCCGTGGCGGACGAATTGACTGATGAGGAAATGCTGCGCTACAACCGGCAAATCATGCTGCGCGGCTTCGATTTTGACGGCCAGGAACGGCTGAAAAACGCCGGCGCGCTGGTGGTGGGCCTCGGCGGACTGGGCTGCGCGGCGGCGCTTTATCTCACCGCCGCGGGCATCGGCCACCTTACCCTGCTGGATTTTGACGACGTGGCGTTGTCCAATCTGCAACGCCAGATATTGCATGACGATCGCCGCATCGGCATGGCTAAAGTCGACTCCGCCGCCATTGCCCTGGCGGCGGTCAATCCTCATGTGACGATTGCCACGCGCAACGGCGCCCTGGACGACGAGGCGCTGTCCGCACTGATCGCGGGACATGGCGTGGTGGTGGATTGTACCGATAACCTGGCGACCCGCGAGCAGCTTAACCGGTTGTGTTTTGCCCGCCGGGTGCCGCTGGTGTCCGGCGCGGCTATCCGAATGGAGGGACAAATCAGCGTGTTTACCTACCGGCCCGGCGAACCCTGCTACCGTTGCCTGAGCCGCTTGTTTGGTAGCGCAAGCCTCACCTGCGCGGAATCCGGCGTTATGGCGCCGCTGGTGGGCGTTATCGGCTCACTGCAAGCGATGGAGGCGATTAAGCTGCTGACGGGGTTTGGCCAGGCGCCGGCTGGCCGGTTGGTGATGTATGACGCCATGACGCTGCAATTTCGTGAGTTGGCATTGCCAAGGGATGCGCATTGCGCCGTGTGCGGGACGGCGGCGCCCGAGTGATGGGTAAATCGCTTTTGCCGTGGGCGGCGTTGATTAGCTGGGAGCGGGTTTCACTTGCCGTGGGCGGCGTTGATTAGCTGGGAGCGGGTTTCACTTGCCGCGGGCGGCGTTGATTAGCTGGGAGCGGGTTTCACTTGCCGCGGGCGGCGGCGTTCCCTGTTGCCTGGTGCAGGCAAGCGATGAGAGGGCCGCTAGCCCGGCCCTCTCAACTCCCGGGCTGCCGGCAGATCGTGCGCCGCTGCGCGGTCCCTGGCGGC